>NZ_JAUFQT010000013.1 GCF_030409905.1 Echinicola jeungdonensis | reverse complement strand
GTGGTTGATATAGAGGCCTCTTTGGGAAATAGACATAATTAACCTTTTAGTGACTTAACTAAAAGGTTAATTTGTTTTTAGGGTACTTTGAAGTAAAATTCAGAGTACAATTTGTGTAAGGAAAAGTACAATTACTGAATTGAAGGGGTTGATTTTTGGGGTGGTTTTGACAATTGGACACACCTGTCCTGTAATCCTTCTTTCCGGCGGTAGTTTTTTGTCAAGCAGCTTTGTTGATGGGCGGGGATTCCTGTTGGTTTCTTCGTTTGGCAACTGCTACGGCGTTGGCTGCCATAATGCCGAACAGCACGGCCAGCTTTTCCCTTTTATCTCCCTTTACTCGTATTTTAACCAGTCCATAGTGGTTTTTATGGTTGCCGAAAGCCCCTTCCATTGCCGTTGCCCTTTGTTTGGAGACTTCAGCACTCAGAATCTTTTCGGCTTTGTTGTGCGGTTTGGGCCTTTTTGGGGAAGCCGGTGAATATGTCTTTGGAGGTACAATACTTTCTGTTGGCATTGGTGGCATAAATCCGGTCGGCACCCAGCTGGGAAGTCTGTCCGAAAATCCGGGTATGTTTTACCGTGGATATTTTCAACCGGGTACATTCATTGAAGTTGTTGAAGTCCAGTTTATCGATAAATGATAGCCCGCCTGTCTGAAGGATATGGGCTTTCATACCGAACTCCACAGGTTTGTTTTCCTTTCCCCGGACGATCGGCGGAGATAAGGTTTATGGAGGGAAACGATGCGGTCCTTAAGTTCGGAGGGAGGATTTTCCAACAAAAACTGCTGCTGGACCAAGACTTTTTTGATGGTCTTCAGACAGGCAAAGTCATTTGGTTTAAGCCCCGCCCCTTGATAAAAGTCTAGGATCTCTTGTAACTGGCCAAGTCCTTTTTCCAACAGGAAGACCAGGGATTTTTTCCTTTTGAGGGTTTCCTTAAAGGATTTGCGTCTTTTACGGAAGTAGCCAAGCTGTTTGGCCTTCTGCTCCCTGTATTTTGACCGGGCCTTTTTATGCCCAATTGTTTTACATTTTTTGAACAGTTGCTTTTCAAACACCCACTGGCAGCATTCCCAGAGTAGTTTGGGTCGGTGGGGAAACGGACATAACTTTCATAACAGGTGGCATCCATTATAAGACGTGGCTGTTGTCCACATCCTGTTTCCAGTGATCCATTAGTACCTCTTGGATCTGTTCCCAGTGGCAATGTTCCTCGATGTAGGCCCTGATCCGTGTCATAATGGTAAGGTCCCGGATCTGTTGGTCTGCTGCCAATACTTTCCCGCAGAAATACTGAAGGCTCCAGTCGGTATTGAAACGCTCTATCAATTGGCGGTCTGAGGTATTCAGGTAGGCTTTCAAAACATCAGGGCAAAAACCATTGCCCTTTGGCACCGAACCACCTTGGGGCACCAGCCCCTGCAGCTTTTCAGGAACAAGGCTCGAAAGCTTTTCCATGGCAGGCTGTCATGGATCTGGCCAAGCAAGGAATTCTTGAAAAAGTGATACTTTGGAGAGTATCCGTCAAAGTCTTTGAAAATAGGGAGCTGTATGGTATCTTTCATAGTATTTTTGTCTGCAAACAAAAAATACGAAAAAGAAAACCCCGGAAAAGCCCTTTTGGACGATTTTCGGGGTTTTTGAGTTATTTTTTCGCAACCCTGTTTATTAAGAGTCAGTGATTTTAGCTAATTAACAAGAAGCCCTATAGAAAGGTGGTTTGTGCGGACACAAACCACCTTTTTTTACTTATTCCAAAGTCAAAATACAGCCGGAATATTTTTCATTTCCATTGAATATTTCACCTTGGAATATGCAGCCTTCCTTCCTGTAAAATAAGATATTCGATTCCATTTTGGTCACCGTAATCTATAAGAAAAGAGTATTATGGAATACCTAATCCATGGATTCAGGATTGTATTCCAAATCGTAATCGATCATGGTGGAATCCTCCTCAAGCATGGATGGAACCTCATCCCTTCCAATAACTTCTCTGCGTTCCAGCTCAATTATTACGTCCATTTGCTGGGAAAAGGAGGCATCCTCCTCTCGAAGCCTGTTAAATTCTTCAAGAGTTCTTCATCACTAAAAGATTCATACCTTTTGATTCTTTCCTCCTTGATTTTTTGTTTTTTCTCTGCCATCAAAGCTTCTTCTCTTTTTCTAATCGGCTTTCACCGGTTTAATGAATTTGGTACCTTTTTCAGAGCCATAAAAAAGGCGCATCTTCCACCAGGATTTCCTCCTGTGTCCCATCAATATGAACCACGGTAAGGGTGTCAAATTTTTCCATGGAATATTCATCCCCGGATTCTTTGTCCAAGACTTTTTCCTCTTGATATTCAAACTGATCCTCATTTGATGACGAGCATGCCACCAAAATGATAAGAGATATAATTATTAATATGTTCCTAGTATTCATAATCATAAGGTTTTGGTTACTGATTTAATTAAAATGGATTCAGTATATTTTCTTATCTGGTTTGTCGATCCACATTTGGAATACCTCCTTAGCTCCATTTTGTTTAAAATGGATCATGGGTATTTTCCTGTTTTCAGGGGCAATCGGGAGTTCCTGATAAATAAAATCATCATCAAACCCAGCATTGGCGGCATCCTTTCTGGTATTGGCAAAAATACGCGCTTAGGTCTTGCCCAATAAATGGCTCCCAGGCACATAGGGCAAGGTTCACAGGAGGAATAAACCTCACAGTCTTCAAGCTGAAAATGTCCAAGTGATTTGCAGGCATCCCGGATGGCCATGATCTCCGCATGAGCAGTTGGGTCATTGGTACTTAGGACACTATTGTTTCCTTTTCCAATGACGACCCCCTCTTTTACAACAATACAGCCAAACGGGCCTCCCTTTCCGGAACTCATTCCTTCTTTTGCCAGGGAAATTGCCATTTCCATAAAGGTTCGTTGCTGTTCAGTCATTTGCTTATAATCGGTTTGTTTCCATAATATTAAAAGCCTTTCAAAAGCAATTCAAAACCTCAGGCTTCCTTTATGAAAATAACCATATGATTGGTAAAATGAAAAATAAAAGAGATAAATATCCGCAGAATTAAAGATTTTAGGAGCTAAAGGAATTAAATCGCCTTTTTTCTGAAAATTCAAAGCAAATGGATAAGTTGTTAGTTTTGCAAGTCTATGTTAAAATTTAAAGTCCTTGGAAAAAAGCATTTATAGGCATTGCAAGCTTGATAGTATAATTCTCCTGGGATTTTAAAGTCCCCTTTTGGCTTTTTTTACCAAAAATTCACAGTGAATTGATTAGAAAATACTTGCAAAGGCTGATCTTCTCCAATCATTTTGAAAGTTTTTGGGGCAGAAAACTGAGCAGAGTCAATTTGAAAAGATGCTGGCCATTCTATGGTAATCCGGGTTGGAATAAAATTGGGGTCATTCACTTCATCTGCCTGAATGTGCATTCCATTTTGAATGGCAAAAACCAACTCTAGCTGTTGATTATTTTCTTTAAGGTAATTTGCTCATTAATCAGTTTTACCCAGTGTTTTTTCTTGTCCATTTGCTGGAAGGGTGATCCCAATCAGTAGGAGTATCCCAATACTAATTTTCAGACAATAGCTCATCAAGTTTAGCTTTAAGCCCCAAAAGTTTTGCGTCAAAATTCTTAGAATCCAGCAAGGACATATATTGGATATTTCCCTCCAGATCAACTAATATATTGGAGGCAAGCATTACTTCATCCCGGGCCAAGTCGGGCAATACGTCCTCAGGGGCAAAACTTGCCGCCACAGTCCCATCTTCATCCAATATTACCGGGAAGCTAAATTGAAACGGTCTTGCAGTTTTTCTTTTTACCAGGGAAGCAGGTTCTTTCACATCGATAATGAGGACTTTGACATTTTTATTTCTGTAATTCTGGGCTAGCTCTTCAAGATAGGGAGCTTCGGCATTGCAAAACGGACACCAGGTAGTAGCAATATGGATGACCAAATAGCCGCCTTTGAAATCTTCAGAGGAAATAGTATTGCCTTCCAGATCCACTAATGTGAAATCCGAAGTTCCATTCCCTTGGAGTCCATTGATTCGGTCTGGCCTTGTGCCCATAAAGGCAGACTAATCAAATAAAGGACTAATATGGATATTTTATAATTCATTGATGTATAGCGTTTTATGTCTGTAAATATAATCAATATTTAAATGATTTTTCTGGATTTCAATGATCTTCAAACCGGAAAAACCTGTTGAAATAATGAATAGAGAAATTTATTAGGAGATCAAGTTAAATTTCTTTTTGAACCGATATAATGATAATAATATTTTATTCTATAAAACATTGAAATACAGTTATTTAAACTTTGTTTTATTTGATTAGGGGGGTAAAAGAATTAATTTTGATAATACTTAAAAACCTGCTGGTATTAAAAATTCGTATCCATATTTTCATTTAAAATTAACCCAAACAACCATGAAAGGCTTAGTTATTTTCCTAACAGCTTCAATTTCGCTGTTTATTTTGGCTTGTTCTGAGATTGAAGAAGAAGCAGCGTATGTGGGTGTTCCCAAAATTTCTTTGGGTTCTTATGAATAGGGGAATTTGGCTGATGAATGGGCTCGTAAAGGTGGTACCCAAAACAGTCAACCAGTTTTTGCCTTTTCTGATCCAAGTAGCCCTGTGGAAGGGTCTTCAGCCGGTCTAATAAGGGGCAAAGGGAATTTCAATGAGTTTGCATGCAGAGGAACTTATAGCGGGGAATGCTTATACCATCTGGTTTGTAATATTCAATGCCCCTGAAAATTGTGCCACCAGTCCATGCGGTGAACCAGACATTTTTAATCCTGAAACCATGACAGATGTTTCCTTTGGAGGAGGAAATATCGCAGGAAATTCCTCTATAACCATAAGTGGCCATAAAAAAGTAGGAGACTTGTCTGGATCTGCTATGCCTTTTTTTAATGACTTGTTGGGATTAGATATTCCGATATTCGGCTTAATAGACCCTTGGGGTGCAGAAGTGCATTTGGTGCTTCGAAGTCATGGTCCAAAAGTACCTGCTAATATGCCGGATTTAATCAATTCATTTGATGGAGGATGTACCACTTTTCTCGATGCTGGTCAGGTTACTGATGACCCTGGAGAATGTGCCGATTCCCATTTCGCTATTTTTCAACCTTAAAAAACATTTTGTCTTAAGGGCGGGCAAAAAAGCTCGCCTTTTTTTACCCATTTCAAATTGAAAAAAGTGGTTTCTATTTCTAATACTGATTGAATTCCCTATTTCTTCAAAGTGTGAAATTATTCACCTTAAGTAGGGGCTAATATGAGGTAGAAGATACCGGCGGTGTATTTGATAGGGATTATTCCATCTTTTCCTGAAGCGTTAGAAAAATAACAGGTTTATCTGAACTTTTGGTTATTCATGGAAGCCTAATGTGAATCGCTTTCAGAATTCTACCTTAGCTAGGTAATCAAAGAGAATTATTGTGTACACTCAGTTGACAGATGAATTGATGTCCAATTATCAAATGTAATTTTTAATAACAGTAAATCTATAAAATTCGATTCCGGCAATTACCAACTGGAAGTTTTCTTGTGACCAATTTTATCTCACTAACTTGATTAAGTTGAGTAATAAAGAAAATCATAATCCCAAGATCAGCTTATAAGGATTAATGATAAAATGAGAGGTCACCTAAATCCTCCATCAGTAGCAACAGCTGCTGGATATTCTTTCCCGGTGTAATGATCTCGTGCATACCAATTTGAATTTTACAATCCCAATTTAAGATATGGATTAGTGAAGGTGATTTTCCACTAATTGAGGATACATACAATGGCTCCATTGGAAAAGAAAGCCCTTTCCCAAAAGCTTTAAGTAAAGCTTCCTTTCTTGTCTAAAATTGAATAAATATTTCCGGTCTTTTTTCCTGAGTAATTTCCTTTATTAACCTGATTTCCCTCTTTAAAAAAAAATTACGGATAAAATGATCATAAGAAACATCATGTCGAATTTGCTCAATTTCGATCCTAACATTCCGATTTTTAGAAAAATCTAAAAGGCTTTGTTGCTGGAATGTGATAGATCGAAATTGATGTTTTCCCAACCAATTTCTGGTCTTAATTGGGGTTTCCCATATTTAATAATCAAATTGAATTTGATCGGGTTTTATCTCTATATAAAAGCCCAAGATTTGACGTAACAATCCACGTGCAGCAATTGATTGGATTTTATTTTTTTCAAAATGAAGCCTTCCAACCTTTTCAAGCTCCTCAATAGAAAGTATTGATGTTAAATATTTTCTTTGCCTTCACCTAAATCAAGGGAGAATCGCCAAATATGAACCGTGCCTTTAGGGGGTGACATAATTGGAATCGAATGTTGTCAATGAACTAGATGTTTGGTCATATTTTACTTTCTTTTTTCTAGTTGCATCAGTATCCCATTTTTGGGTCTGAGGTTTAATAATTGGGCCATTTCCACCACTTGATCCGGCACCAATTTTAGCCGCCAAAATTGAGAGATTGAAGCGATAACCATAACCCCTCTAACCAGGCATATGCTGACCAATACATGAACGTGGACCTTCACTGAATGGAAAATACTCATATTTTGATTTTTGTCGATTAGTGGAAGGTGCCAAGATTGAGGATTGAACTTCATGGGGTCTTTATGAAACCTTGAATCGTGATGTATCAGGTAAGGGCTCATCAAGACAATGGTTCCCTTAGGAATGAAATAATCGCCGATTGTTAAATTTGAACGGGCTTCTCGGACGATAACATAAATAGGGGGGTATAACCGCATTGCTTCTGTGAAAACCATTTTGGTAAATTTCAACTTTGGATAATCATCCAAAGTAGGTTGCCGACCTTGTAATACTTGGTCGACTTCTTCATGTAATTCTTCCTCAGCTAGTGGATTTTGCGAAAGGAGGTACCAGGTCCAGGTAAGAGCAAGGGAAGTAGTGTCAAATGCGGTGAGTAATAGAGTAAGGGCTTCATCCCGGATTTCCTCATTGCTGATCCCACGATCTTTTTTATTTTGTTTCTTGGGCTAAAAGTAGCAGGGAAAGTAAATCACCTTTGTCTAATTTAGTTTTTCCGGCGCTCTTCAATAATTTTATAAATGATTTTATCCAATCGACTTTTTGCTTTAAAAATCTAATAGAGCCTGGAAGAGGAAGCTTAAGCAAATATTCCGCAAATGGAAGGGTTACCCTTCCAAAAATATCCATTATAGATTCAAATTCCTGATTAATTTCTGCAGCTTCTTCTTCTAAATCAACACCAAACATGGTCTTTCCAGCAATTCCGGTACTCATTCTGACCATTTCTTTAAAAATATCCACCGATGTCCCATTTTTCCAGCCGTTCATTAACCTTGAGGCAAATTCTGACATGACAGGGGAATAAATGTCCATCATTTTCCGGTGAAATGCCGGTTGCATTATTCGCGAATGGTGCTTATGAAAATCCCCTCACTAGTAAGCAATCCCTCTCCTAATAGTTCTTTTGCCATTTTTTAGGGGCCTACCTTTGACGAAATTATCCTGTTGTGTGGAAAGCACTTCTTTGATAAAGTCCGGGTGATTTAACAGTAAAATTCGAAGATGTCCTATTTTAAATTGAGCAATATGGAGATATTGCTCAATTTAAAATAGGACATCTTCGAATTTTACTGTTAAATCACCCGACTTTATCAAAGAAGTGCTTTCCACACACAGGATAATTTCGTCAAAGGTAGGCCCCTAAAAATGGCAAAAGAACTATTAGGAGAGGGATTGCTTACTAGTGAAGGGGATTTTCATAAGCACCATTCGCGAATAATGCAACCGGCATTTCACCGGAAAATGATGGACATTTATTCCCCTGTCATGTCAGAATTTGCCTCAAGGTTAATGAACGGCTGGAAAAATGGGACATCGGTGGATATTTTTAAAGAAATGGTCAGAATGAGTACCGGAATTGCTGGAAAGACCATGTTTGGTGTTGATTTAGAAGAAGAAGCTGCAGAAATTAATCAGGAATTTGAATCTATAATGGATATTTTTGGAAGGGTAACCCTTCCATTTGCGGAATATTTGCTTAAGCTTCCTCTTCCAGGCTCTATTAGATTTTTAAAGCAAAAAGTCGATTGGATAAAATCATTTATAAAATTATTGAAGAGCGCCGGAAAACTAAATTAGACAAGGTGATTTACTTTCCCTGCTACTTTTAGCCCAAGAAACAAATAAAAAAGATCGTGGGATCAGCAATGAGAAATCCGGGATGAAGCCCTTACTCTATTACTCACCGCATTTGACACTACTTCCCTTGCTCTTACCTGGACCTGGTACCTCCTTTCGCAAAATCCACTAGCTGAGGAAGAATTACATGAAGAAGTCGACCAAGTATTACAAGGTCGGCAACCTACTTTGGATGATTATCCAAAGTTGAAATTTACCAAATGGTTTTCACAGAAGCAATGCGGTTATACCCCCCTATTTATGTTATCGTCCGAGAAGCCCGTTCAAATTTAACAATCGGCGATTATTTCATTCCTAAGGGAACCATTGTCTTGATGAGCCCTTACCTGATACATCACGATTCAAGGTTTCATAAAGACCCCATGAAGTTCAATCCTCAATCTTGGGCACCTTCCACTAATCGACAAAAATCAAAATATGAGTATTTTCCATTCAGTGAAGGTCCACGTTCATGTATTGGTCAGCATTATGCCTGGTTAGAGGGGGTTATGGTTATCGCTTCAATCTCTCAATTTTGGCGGCTAAAATTGGTGCCGGATCAAGTGGTGGAAATGGCCCAATTATTAAACCTCAGACCCAAAAATGGGATACTGATGCAACTAGAAAAAAGAAAGTAAAATATGACCAAACATCTAGTTCATTGACAACATTCGATTCCAATTATGTCACCCCCTAAAGGCACGGTTCATATTTGGCGATTCTCCCTTGATTTAGGTGAAGGCAAAGAAAATATTTAACATCAATACTTTCTATTGAGGAGCTTGAAAAGGTTGGAAGGCTTCATTTTGAAAAAATAAAATCCAATCAATTGCTGCACGTGGATTGTTACGTCAAATCTTGGGCTTTTATATAGAGATAAAACCCGATCAAATTCAATTTGATTATTAAATATGGAAACCCCAATTAAGACCAGAAATTGGTTGGGAAAACATCAATTTCGATCTATCACATTCCAGCAACAAAGCCCTTTTAGATTTTTCTAAAATCGGAATTTAGGATCGAAATTGAGCAAATTCGACATGATGTTTCTTATGATCATTTTATCCGTAATTTTTTTTTAAAGAGGGAAATCAGGTTAATAAAGGAATTACTCAGGAAAAAGACCGGAATATTTATTCAATTTTAGACAAGAAAGGAAGCTTTACTTAAAGCTTTTGGAAAGGGCTTTCTTTTCCAATGGAGCCATTGTATGTATCCTCAATTAGTGGAAAATCACCTTCACTAATCCATATCTTAAATTGGGGATTGTAAAATTCAAATTGGTATGCACGAGATCATTACACCGGGAAGAATATCCAGCAGCTGTTGCTACTGATGGAGATTTAGGTGACCTCTCATTTTATCATTAATCCTTATAAGCTGATCTTGGGATTATGATTTTCTTTATTACTCAACTTAATCAAGTTAGTGAATAAATTGGTCACAAGAAAACTTCAGTTGGTAATTGCCGGAATCGAATTTTATAGATTTACTGTTATTAAAATTTACATTTGATAATTGGACATCAATTCATCTGTCAACTGAGTGTACACAATAATTCTCTTTGATTACCTAGCTAAGGTAGAATTCTGAAAGCGATTCACATTAGGCTTCCATGAATAACCAAAGTTCAGATAACCCTGTTATTTTTTCTAACGCTTCAGGAAAAGATGGAATAATCCCTATCAAATACACCGCCGGTATCTTCTACCTCATATTAGCCCCTACTTAAGGTGAATAATTTCACACTTTTGAAGAAATAGGGAATTCAATCAGTATTAGAAATAGAAACCACTTTTTTCAATTTGAAATGGGTAAAAAAAGGCGAGCTTTTTTGCCCGCCCTTAAGACAAAATGTTTTTTAAGGTTGAAAAATAGCGAAATGGGAATCGGCACATTCTCCAGGGTCATCAGTAACCTGACCAGCATCGAGAAAAGTGGTACATCCTCCATCAAATGAATTGATTAAATCCGGCATATTAGCAGGTACTTTTGGACCATGACTTCGAAGCACAAATGCACTTCTGCACCCCAAGGGTCTATTAAGCCGAATATCGGAATATCTAATCCCAACAAGTCATTAAAAAAGGCATAGCAGATCCAGACAAGTCTCCTACTTTTTTATGGCCACTTATGGTTATAGAGGAATTTCCTGCGATATTTCCTCCTCCAAAGGAAACATCTGTCATGGTTTCAGGATTAAAAATGTCTGGTTCACCGCATGGACTGGTGGCACAATTTTCAGGGCATTGAATATTACAAACCAGATGGTATAAGCATCCCCGCTATAAGTTCCTCTGCATGCAAACTCATTGAAATTCCCTTTGGCCCCTTATTAGACCGGCTGAAGACCCTTCCACAGGGCTACTTGGATCAGAAAAGGCAAAAACTGGTTGACTGTTTTGGGTACCACCTTTACGAGCCCATTCATCAGCCAAATTCCCCTATTCATAAGAACCCAAAGAAATTTTGGAACACCCACATACGCTGCTTCTTCTTCAATCTCAGAACAAGCCAAAATAAACAGCGAAATTGAAGCTGTTAGGAAAATAACTAAGCCTTTCATGGTTGTTTTGGGTTAATTTTTAATGAAAATATGGATACGAATTTTTAATACCAGCAGGTTTTTAAGTATTATCAAATTAATTCTTTTACCCCCTAATCAAATAAAACAAAGTTTAAATAACTGTATTTCAATGTTTTATAGAATAAAATATTATTATCATTATATCGGTTCAAAAAGAAATTTAACTTGATCTCCTAATAAATTTCTCTATTCATTATTTCAACAGGTTTTTCCGGTTTGAAGATCATTGAAATCCAGAAAATCATTTAAATATTGATTATATTTACAGACATAAAACGCTATACATCAATGAATTATAAATATCCATATTAGTCCTTTATTTGATTAGTCTGCCTTTATGGGCACAAGGCCAGACCGAATCAATGGACTCCAAGGGAATGGAACTTCCGGATTTCACATTAGTGGATCTGGAAGGCAATACTATTTCCTCTGAAGATTTCAAAGGCGGCTATTTGGTCATCCATATTGCTACTACCTGGTGTCCGTTTTGCAATGCCGAAGCTCCCTATCTTGAAGAGCTAGCCCAGAATTACAGAAATAAAAATGTCAAAGTCCTCATTATCGATGTGAAAGAACCTGCTTCCCTGGTAAAAGAAAAACTGCAAGACCGTTTCAATTTAGCTTCCGGTAATATTGGATGAAGATGGGACTGTGGCGGCAAGTTTTGCCCCTGAGGACGTATTGCCCGACTTGGCCCGGGATGAAGTAATGCTTGCCTCCAATATATTAGTTGATCTGGAGGGAAATATCCAATATATGTCCTTGCTGGATTCTAAGAATTTTGACGCAAAACTTTTGGGGCTTAAAGCTAAACTTGATGAGCTATTGTCTGAAAATTAGTATTGGGATACTCCTACTGATTGGGATCACCCTTCCAGCAAATGGACAAGAAAAACACTGGGTAAAACTGATTAATGAGCAAATTACCTTAAAAGAAAATAATCAACAGCTAGAGTTGGTTTTTTGCCATTCAAAATGGAATGCACATTCAGGCAGATGAAGTGAATGACCCCATTTTATTCCAACCCGGATTACCATAGAATGGCCAGCATCTTTTCAAATTGACTCTGCTCAGTTTTCTGCCCCAAAAACTTTCAAATGATTGGAGAAGATCAGCCTTTGCAAGTATTTTCTAATCAATTCACTGTGAAATTTTTGGTAAAAAAGCCCAAAAGGGGACTTTTAAAATCCCAGGAGAATTATACTATCAAGCTTGCAATGCCTATAAATGCTTTTTTCCAAGGACTTTAAATTTTAACATAGACTTGCAAAACTAACAACTTATCCATTTGCTTTGAATTTTCAGAAAAAAGGCGATTTAATTCCTTTAGCTCCTAAAATCTTTAATTCTGCGGATATTTATCTCTTTTTATTTTTTCATTTACCATCATATGGTTATTTTCATAAAGGAAGCCTGAGGTTTTGAATTGCTTTTGAAAGGCTTTTAATATTATGGAAACAAACCGATTATAAGCAAATGACTGAACAGCAACGAACCTTTATGGAAATGGCAATTTCCCTGGCAAAAGAAGGAATGAGTTCCGGAAAGGGAGGCCCGTTTGGCTGTATTGTTGTAAAAGAGGGGGTCGTCATTGAAAAGGAAACAATAGTGTCCTAAGTACCAATGACCCAACTGCTCATGCGGAGATCATGGCATCCGGGATGCCTGCAAATCACTTGGACATTTTCAGCTTGAAGACTGTGAGGTTTATTCCTCCTGTGAACCTTGCCCTATGTGCCTGGGAGCCATTTATTGGGCAAGACCTAAGCGCGTATTTTTTGCCAATACCAGAAAGGATGCCGCCAATGCTGGGTTTGATGATGATTTTATTTATCAGGACTCCCGATTGCCCCTGAAAACAGGAAAATACCCATGATCCATTTTAAACAAAATGGAGCTAAGGAGGTATTCCAAATGTGGATCGACAAACAGATAAGAAAATATACTGAATCCATTTTAATTAAATCAGTAACCAAACCTTATGATTATGAATACTAGGAACATATTAATAATTATATCTCTTATCATTTTGGTGGCATGCTCGTCATCAAATGAGGATCAGTTTGAATATCAAGAGGAAAAAGTCTGGACAAAGAATCCGGGATGAATATTCCATGGAAAAATTTGACACCCTTACCGTGGTTCATATTGATGGGACACAGGAGGAAATCCTGGTGGAAGATGCGCCTTTTTATGGCTCTGAAAAAGGTACCAAATTCATTAAATCCGGTGAAAGCCGATTAGAAAAAGAGAAGAAGCTTTGATGGCAGAGAAAAAACAAAAAATCAAGGAGAAAGAATCAAAAGGTATGAATCTTTTAGTGATGAAGAACTCCTTGAAGAATTTAACAGCTTCGAGAGGAGGATGCCTCCTTTCCCAGCAAATGGACGTAATAATTGAGCTGGAACGCAGAGAAGTTATTGGAAGGGATGAGGTTCCATCCATGCTTGAGGAGGATTCCACCATGATCGATTACGATTTGGAATACAATCCTGAATCCATGGATTAGGTATTCCATAATACTCTTTTCTTATAGATTACGGTGACCAAAATGGAATCGAATATCTTATTTACAGGAAGGAAGGCTGCATATTCCAAGGTGAAATATTCAATGGAAATGAAAATATTCCGGCTGTATTTTGACTTTGGAATAAGTAAAAAAAGGTGGTTTGTGTCCGCACAAACCACCTTTTCTATAGGGCTTCTTGTTAATTAGCTAAATCACTGACTCTTATAAACAGGGTTGCGAAAAAATAACTCAAAAACCCCGAAAATCGTCCAAAAGGGCTTTTTCCGGGGTTTTCTTTTTCGTATTTTTTGTTTGCAGACAAAAATACTATGAAAGATACCATACAGCTCCCTATTTTCAAAGACTTTGACGGATACTCTCCAAAGTATCACTTTTTCAAGAATTCCTTGCTTGGCCAGATCCATGACAGCCTGCCATGGGAAAAGCTTTCGAGCCTTGTTCCTGAAAAGCTGCAGGGGCCTGGTGCCCCAAGGTGGTTCGGTGCCAAGGGCATGTTTGCCCTGATGTTTTTGAAAGCCTACCTGAATACCTCAGACCGCCAATTGATAGAGCGTTTCAATACCGACTGGAGCCTTCAGTATTTCTGCGGGAAAGTATTGGCAGCAGACCACAGATCCGGGACCTTACCATTATGACACGGATCAGGGCCTACATCGAGGAACATTGCCACTGGGAACAGATCCAAGAGGTACTAATGGATCACTGGAAACAGGATGTGGACAACAGCCACGTCTTATTAATGGATGCCACCTGTTATGAAAGTTATGTCCGTTTCCCACCGACCCCAAACTACTCTGGGAATGCTGCCAGTGGGTGTTTGAAAAGCAACTGTTCAAAAATGTAAACAATTGGGCATAAAAAGGCCCCGGTCAAATACAGGGAGCAGAAGGCCAAACAGCTTGGCTACTTCCGTAAAAGACGCAAATCCTTTAAGGAAACCCTCAAAAGGAAAAAATCCCTGGTCTTCCTGTTGGAAAAGGACTTGGCCAGTTACAAGAGATCCTAGACTTTTATCAAGGGGCGGGGCTTAAACCAAATGACTTTGCCTGTCTGAAGACCATCAAAAAAGTCTTGGTCCAGCAGCAGTTTTTGTTGGAAAATCCTCCCTCCGAACTTAAGGACCGCATCGTTTCCCTCCATAAACCTTATCTCCGGCCGATCGTCCGGGGAAGGAAAACAAACCTGTGGAGTTCGGTATGAAAGCCATATCCTTCAGACAGGCGGGCTATCATTTATCGATAAACTGGACTTCAACAACTTCAATGAATGTACCCGTTTGAAAATATCCACGGTAAAACATACCCGGATTTTCGGACAGACTTCCCAGCTGGGTGCCGACCGGATTTATGCCACCAATGCCAACAGAAAGTATTGTACCTCCAAAGACATATTCACCGCTTCCCCAAAAAAGGCCCCAAACCGCACAACAAAGCCGAAAAGATTCTGAGTGCTGAAGTCTCCAAACAAAGGGCAACGGCAATGGAAGGGGCTTTCGGCAACCATAAAAACCACTATGGACTGGTTAAAATACGAGTAAAGGAGATAAAAGGGAAAAGCTGGCCGTGCTGTTCGGCATTATGGCAGCCAACGCCGTAGCAGTTGCCAAACGAAGAACCAACAGGAATCCCCGCCCATCAACAAAGCTGCTTGACAAAACTACCGCCGGAAAGAAGGATTACAGGACAGGTGTGTCCAATTGTCAAAACCACCCCAAAAATCAACCCTTCAATTCAGTAATTGTACTTTTCCTTACACAAATTGTACTCTGAATTTTACTTCAAAGTA
>NZ_JAUFQT010000012.1 GCF_030409905.1 Echinicola jeungdonensis | reverse complement strand
GTTTTAGGGTACTTTGAAGTAAAATTCAGAGTACAATTTGTGTAAGGAAAAGTACAATTACTGAATTGAAGGGGTTGATTTTTGGGGTGGTTTGACAATTGGACACACCTGTCCTGTAATCCTTCTTTCCGGCGGTAGTTTTTGTCAAGCAGCTTTGTTGATGGGCGGGGATTCCTGTTGGTTTCTTCGTTTGGCAACTGCTACGGCGTTGGCTGCCATAATGCCGAACAGCACGGCCAGCTTTTCCCTTTTATCTCCCTTACTCGTATTTTAACCAGTCCATAGTGGTTTTTATGGTTGCCGAAAGCCCCTTCCATTGCCGTTGCCCTTTGTTTGGAGACTTCAGCACTCAGAATCTTTTCGGCTTTGTTGTGCGGTTTGGGGCTTTTTGGGGAAGCCGGTGAATATGTCTTTGGAGGTACAATACTTTCTGTTGGCATTGGTGGCATAAATCCGGTCGGCACCCAGCTGGGAAGTCTGTCCGAAAATCCGGGTATGTTTTACCGTGGATATTTTCAACCGGGTACATTCATTGAAGTTGTTGAAGTCCAGTTTATCGATAAATGATAGCCCGCCTGTCTGAAGGATATGGGCTTTCATACCGAACTCCACAGGTTTGTTTTCCTTTCCCCGGACGATCGGCCGGAGATAAGGTTTATGGAGGGAAACGATGCGGTCCTTAAGTTCGGAGGGAGGATTTTCCAACAAACTGCTGCTGGACCAAGACTTTTTTGATGGTCTTCAGACAGGCAAAGTCATTTGGTTTAAGCCCCGCCCCTTGATAAAAGTCTAGGATCTCTTGTAACTGGCCAAGTCCTTTTCCAACAGGAAGACCAGGGATTTTTTTCCTTTTGAGGGTTTCCTTAAAGGATTTGCGTCTTTTACGGAAGTAGCCAAGCTGTTTGGCCTTCTGCTCCCTGTATTTTGACCGGGCCTTTTTATGCCCAATTGTTTTACATTTTTTGAACAGTTGCTTTTCAAACACCCACTGGCAGCATTCCCAGAGTAGTTTGGGGTCGGTGGGGAAACGGACATAACTTTCATAACAGGTGGCATCCATTATAAGACGTGGCTGTTGTCCACATCCTGTTTCCAGTGATCCATTAGTACCTCTTGGATCTGTTCCCAGTGGCAATGTTCCTCGATGTAGGCCCTGATCCGTGTCATAATGGTAAGGTCCCGGATCTGTTGGTCTGCTGCCAATACTTTCCCGCAGAAATACTGAAGGCTCCAGTCGGTATTGAAACGCTCTATCAATTGGCGGTCTGAGGTATTCAGGTAGGCTTTCAAAAACATCAGGGCAAACATGCCCTTGGCACGAACCACCTTGGGCACCAGGCCCCTGCAGCTTTTCAGGAACAAGGCTCGAAAGCTTTTCCCATGGCAGGCTGTCATGGATCTGGCCAAGCAAGGAATTCTTGAAAAAGTGATACTTTGGAGAGTATCCGTCAAAGTCTTTGAAAATAGGGAGCTGTATGGTATCTTTCATAGTATTTTTGTCTGCAAACAAAAAATACGAAAAAGAAAACCCCGGAAAAAGCCCTTTTGGACGATTTTCGGGGTTTTTGAGTTATTTTTTCGCACCCCTGTTTATTAAGAGTCAGTGATTTTAGCTAATTAACAAGAAGCCCTATAGAAAGGTGGTTTGTGCGGACACAAACCACCTTTTTTTACTTATTCCAAAGTCAAAATACAGCCGGAATATTTTTCATTTCCATTGAATATTTCACCTTGGAATATGCAGCCTTCCTTCCTGTAAATAAGATATTCGATTCCATTTTGGTCACCGTAATCTATAAGAAAAGAGTATTATGGAATACCTAATCCATGGATTCAGGATTGTATTCCAAATCGTAATCGATCATGGTGGAATCCTCCTCAAGCATGGATGGAACCTCATCCCTTCCAATAACTTCTCTGCGTTCCAGCTCAATTATTACGTCCATTTGCTGGGAAAAGGAGGCATCCTCCTCTCGAAGCCTGTTAAATTCTCTCAAGAGTTCTTCATCACTAAAAGATTCATACCTTTTGATTCTTTCCTCCTTGATTTTTTGTTTTTTCTCTGCCATCAAAGCTTCTTCTCTTTTTCTAATCGGCTTTCACCGGATTTAATGAATTTGGTACCTTTTTCAGAGCCATAAAAAAGCGCATCTTCCACCAGGATTTCCTCCTGTGTCCCATCAATATGAACCACGGTAAGGGTGTCAAATTTTTCCATGGAATATTCATCCCCGGATTCTTTGTCCAAGACTTTTTCCTCTTGATATTCAAACTGATCCTCATTTGATGACGAGCATGCCACCAAAATGATAAGATATAATTATTAATATGTTCCTAGTATTCATAATCATAAGGTTTTGGTTACTGATTTAATTAAAATGGATTCAGTATATTTTTCTTATCTGGTTTGTCGATCCACATTTGGAATACCTCCTTAGCTCCATTTTGTTTAAAATGGATCATGGGTATTTTCCTGTTTTCAGGGGCAATCGGGAGTTCCTGATAAATAAAATCATCATCAACCCAGCATTGGCGGCATCCTTTCTGGTATTGGCAAAAAATACGCGCTTAGGTCTTGCCCAATAAATGGCTCCCAGGCACATAGGGCAAGGTTCACAGGAGGAATAAACCTCACAGTCTTCAAGCTGAAAATGTCCAAGTGATTTGCAGGCATCCCGGATGGCCATGATCTCCGCATGAGCAGTTGGGTCATTGGTACTTAGGACACTATTGTTTCCTTTTCCAATGACGACCCCCTCTTTTACAACAATACAGCCAAACGGGCCTCCCTTTCCGGAACTCATTCCTTCTTTTGCCAGGGAATTGCCATTTCCATAAAGGTTCGTTGCTGTTCAGTCATTTGCTTATAATCGTTTTGTTTCCATAATATTAAAAGCCTTTCAAAAGCAATTCAAAACCTCAGGCTTCCTTTATGAAAATAACCATATGATTGGTAAAATGAAAAAATAAAAAGAGATAAATATCCGCAGAATTAAAAGATTTTAGGAGCTAAAGGAATTAAATCGCCTTTTTTCTGAAAATTCAAAGCAAATGGATAAGTTGTTAGTTTTGCAAGTCTATGTTAAAATTTAAAGTCCTTGGAAAAAAGCATTTATAGGCATTGCAAGCTTGATAGTATAATTCTCCTGGGATTTTAAAGTCCCCTTTTGGCTTTTTTTACCAAAAATTCACAGTGAATTGATTAGAAAATACTTGCAAAGGCTGATCTTCTCCAATCATTTTGAAAGTTTTTGGGGCAGAAAACTGAGCAGAGTCAATTTGAAAAGATGCTGGCCATTCTATGGTAATCCGGGTTGGAATAAAATTGGGGTCATTCACTTCATCTGCCTGAATGTGCATTCCATTTTGAATGGCAAAAACCAACTCTAGCTGTTGATTATTTTCTTTAAGGTAATTTGCTCATTAATCAGTTTTACCCAGTGTTTTTCTTGTCCATTTGCTGGAAGGGTGATCCCAATCAGTAGGAGTATCCCAATACTAATTTTCAGACAATAGCTCATCAAGTTTAGCTTTAAGCCCCAAAAGTTTTGCGTCAAAATTCTTAGAATCCAGCAAGGACATATATTGGATATTTCCCTCCAGATCAACTAATATATTGGAGGCAAGCATTACTTCATCCCGGGCCAAGTCGGGCAATACGTCCTCAGGGGCAAAACTTGCCGCCACAGTCCCATCTTCATCCAATATTACCGGGAAGCTAAATTGAAACGGTCTTGCAGTTTTTCTTTTTACCAGGGAAGCAGGTTCTTTCACATCGATAATGAGGACTTTGACATTTTTATTTCTGTAATTCTGGGCTAGCTCTTCAAGATAGGGAGCTTCGGCATTGCAAAACGGACACCAGTAGTAGCAATATGGATGACCAAATAGCCGCCTTTGAAATCTTCAGAGGAAATAGTATTGCCTTCCAGATCCACTAATGTGAAATCCGGAAGTTCCATTCCCTTGGAGTCCATTGATTCGGTCTGGCCTTGTGCCCATAAAGGCAGACTAATCAAATAAAGGACTAATATGGATATTTTATAATTCATTGATGTATAGCGTTTTATGTCTGTAAATATAATCAATATTTAAATGATTTTTCTGGATTTCAATGATCTTCAAACCGGAAAAACCTGTTGAAATAATGAATAGAGAAATTTATTAGGAGATCAAGTTAAATTTCTTTTTGAACCGATATAATGATAATAATATTTTATTCTATAAACATTGAAATACAGTTATTTAAACTTTGTTTTATTTGATTAGGGGGGTAAAAGAATTAATTTTGATAATACTTAAAAACCTGCTGGTATTAAAAAATTCGTATCCATATTTTCATTTAAAATTAACCAAAACAACCATGAAAGGCTTAGTTATTTTCCTAACAGCTTCAATTTCGCTGTTTATTTTGGCTTGTTCTGAGATTGAAGAAGAAGCAGCGTATGTGGGTGTTCCCAAAATTTCTTTGGGTTCTTATGAATAGGGAATTTGGCTGATGAATGGGCTCGTAAAGGTGGTACCCAAAACAGTCAACCAGTTTTTTGCCTTTTCTGATCCAAGTAGCCCTGTGGAAGGGTCTTCAGCCGGTCTAATAAGGGGCCAAAGGGAATTTCAATGAGTTTGCATGCAGAGGAACTTATAGCGGGGATGCTTATACCATCTGGTTTGTAATATTCAATGCCCCTGAAAATTGTGCCACCAGTCCATGCGGTGAACCAGACATTTTTAATCCTGAAACCATGACAGATGTTTCCTTTGGAGGAGGAAATATCGCAGGAAATTCCTCTATAACCATAAGTGGCCATAAAAAAGTAGGAGACTTGTCTGGATCTGCTATGCCTTTTTTTAATGACTTGTTGGGATTAGATATTCCGATATTCGGCTTAATAGACCCTTGGGGTGCAGAAGTGCATTTGGTGCTTCGAAGTCATGGTCCAAAAGTACCTGCTAATATGCCGGATTTAATCAATTCATTTGATGGAGGATGTACCACTTTTCTCGATGCTGGTCAGGTTACTGATGACCCTGGAGAATGTGCCGATTCCCATTTCGCTATTTTTCAACCTTAAAAAACATTTTGTCTTAAGGGCGGGCAAAAAAGCTCGCCTTTTTTTACCCATTTCAAATTGAAAAAAGTGGTTTCTATTTCTAATACTGATTGAATTCCCTATTTCTTCAAAAGTGTGAAATTATTCACCTTAAGTAGGGGCTATATGAGGTAGAAGATACCGGCGGTGTATTTGATAGGGATTATTCCATCTTTTCCTGAAGCGTTAGAAAAATAACAGGGTTATCTGAACTTTTGGTTATTCATGGAAGCCTAATGTGAATCGCTTTCAGAATTCTACCTTAGCTAGGTAATCAAAGAGAATTATTGTGTACACTCAGTTGACAGATGAATTGATGTCCAATTATCAAATGTAATTTTTAATAACAGTAAATCTATAAAATTCGATTCCGGCAATTACCAACTGGAGTTTTCTTGTGACCAATTTTATCTCACTAACTTGATTAAGTTGAGTAATAAAGAAAATCATAATCCCAAGATCAGCTTATAAGGATTAATGATAAAATGAGAGGTCACCTAAATCTCCATCAGTAGCAACAGCTGCTGGATATTCTTTCCCGGTGTAATGATCTCGTGCATACCAATTTGAATTTTACAATCCCCATTTTAAGATATGGATTAGTGAAGGTGATTTTCCACTAATTGAGGATACATACAATGGCTCCATTGGAAAAGAAAGCCCTTTCCCAAAAGCTTTAAGTAAAGCTTCCTTTCTTGTCTAAAATTGAATAAATATTTCCGGTCTTTTTTCCTGAGTAATTTCCTTTATTAACCTGATTTCCCTCTTTAAAAAAAAATTACGGATAAAATGATCATAAGAAACATCATGTCGAATTTGCTCAATTTCGATCCTAACATTCCGATTTTTAGAAAAATCTAAAAGGGCTTTGTTGCTGGAATGTGATAGATCGAAATTGATGTTTTCCCAACCAATTTCTGGTCTTAATTGGGGTTTCCCATATTTAATAATCAAATTGAATTTGATCGGGTTTTATCTCTATATAAAAGCCCAAGATTTGACGTAACAATCCACGTGCAGCAATTGATTGGATTTTATTTTTTTCAAAATGAAGCCTTCCAACCTTTTCAAAGCTCCTCAATAGAAAGTATTGATGTTAAATATTTTCTTTGCCTTCACCTAAATCAAGGGAGAATCGCCAAATATGAACCGTGCCTTTAGGGGTGACATAATTGGAATCGAATGTTGTCAATGAACTAGATGTTTGGTCATATTTTACTTTCTTTTTTCTAGTTGCATCAGTATCCCATTTTTGGGTCTGAGGTTTAATAATTGGGCCATTTCCACCACTTGATCCGGCACCAATTTTAGCCGCCAAAATTGAGAGATTGAAGCGATAACCATAACCCCCTCTAACCAGGCATAATGCTGACCAATACATGAACGTGGACCTTCACTGAATGGAAAATACTCATATTTTGATTTTTGTCGATTAGTGGAAGGTGCCCAAGATTGAGGATTGAACTTCATGGGGTCTTTATGAAACCTTGAATCGTGATGTATCAGGTAAGGGCTCATCAAGACAATGGTTCCCTTAGAATGAAATAATCGCCGATTGTTAAATTTGAACGGGCTTCTCGGACGATAACATAAATAGGGGGGTATAACCGCATTGCTTCTGTGAAAACCATTTTGGTAAATTTCAACTTTGGATAATCATCCAAAGTAGGTTGCCGACCTTGTAATACTTGGTCGACTTCTTCATGTAATTCTTCCTCAGCTAGTGGATTTTGCGAAAGGAGGTACCAGGTCCAGGTAAGAGCAAGGGAAGTAGTGTCAAATGCGGTGAGTAATAGAGTAAGGGCTTCATCCCGGATTTCCTCATTGCTGATCCCACGATCTTTTTTATTTGTTTCTTGGGCTAAAAGTAGCAGGGAAAGTAAATCACCTTTGTCTAATTTAGTTTTCCGGCGCTCTTCAATAATTTTATAAATGATTTTATCCAATCGACTTTTTGCTTTAAAAATCTAATAGAGCCTGGAAGAGGAAGCTTAAGCAAATATTCCGCAAATGGAAGGGTTACCCTTCCAAAAATATCCATTATAGATTCAAATTCCTGATTAATTTCTGCAGCTTCTTCTTCTAAATCAACACCAAACATGGTCTTTCCAGCAATTCCGGTACTCATTCTGACCATTTCTTTAAAATATCCACCGATGTCCCATTTTTCCAGCCGTTCATTAACCTTGAGGCAAATTCTGACATGACAGGGGAATAAATGTCCATCATTTTCCGGTGAAATGCCGTTTGCATTATTCGCGAATGGTGCTTATGAAAATCCCCTTCACTAGTAAGCAATCCCTCTCCTAATAGTTCTTTTGCCATTTTTAGGGGCCTACCTTTGACGAAATTATCCTGTTGTGTGGAAAGCACTTCTTTGATAAAGTCCGGGTGATTTAACAGTAAAATTCGAAGATGTCCTATTTTAAATTGAGCAATATGGAGATATTGCTCAATTTAAAATAGGACATCTTCGAATTTTACTGTTAAATCACCCGGACTTTATCAAAGAAGTGCTTTCCACACAACAGGATAATTTCGTCAAGGTAGGCCCCTAAAAATGGCAAAAGAACTATTAGGAGAGGGATTGCTTACTAGTGAAGGGGATTTTCATAAGCACCATTCGCGAATAATGCAACCGGCATTTCACCGGAAAATGATGGACATTTATTCCCTGTCATGTCAGAATTTGCCTCAAGGTTAATGAACGGCTGGAAAAATGGGACATCGGTGGATATTTTTAAAGAAATGGTCAGAATGAGTACCGGAATTGCTGGAAAGACCATGTTTGGTGTTGATTTAGAAGAAGAAGCTGCAGAAATTAATCAGGAATTTGAATCTATAATGGATATTTTTGGAAGGGTAACCCTTCCATTTGCGGAATATTTGCTTAAGCTTCCTCTTCCAGGCTCTATTAGATTTTTTAAAGCAAAAAGTCGATTGGATAAATCATTTATAAAATTATTGAAGAGCGCCGGAAAACTAAATTAGACAAAGGTGATTTACTTTCCCTGCTACTTTTAGCCCAAGAAACAAATAAAAAAGATCGTGGGATCAGCAATGAGGAAATCCGGGATGAAGCCCTTACTCTATTACTCACCGCATTTGACACTACTTCCTTGCTCTTACCTGGACCTGGTACCTCCTTTCGCAAAATCCACTAGCTGAGGAAGAATTACATGAAGAAGTCGACCAAGTATTACAAGGTCGGCAACCTACTTTGGATGATTATCCAAAGTTGAAATTTACCAAATGGTTTTCACAGAAGCAATGCGGTTATACCCCCCTATTTATGTTATCGTCCGAGAAGCCCGTTCAAATTTAACAATCGGCGATTATTTCATTCCTAAGGGAACCATTGTCTTGATGAGCCCTTACCTGATACATCACGATTCAAGGTTTCATAAAGACCCCATGAAGTTCAATCCTCAATCTTGGGCACCTTCCACTAATCGACAAAAATCAAAATATGAGTATTTTCCATTCAGTGAAGGTCCACGTTCATGTATTGGTCAGCATTATGCCTGGTTAGAGGGGGTTATGGTTATCGCTTCAATCTCTCAATTTTGGCGGCTAAAATTGGTGCCGGATCAAGTGGTGGAAATGGCCCAATTATTAAACCTCAGACCCAAAAATGGGATACTGATGCAACTAGAAAAAGAAAGTAAAATATGACCAAACATCTAGTTCATTGACAACATTCGATTCCAATTATGTCACCCCCTAAAGGCACGGTTCATATTTGGCGATTCTCCCTTGATTTAGGTGAAGGCAAAGAAAATATTTAACATCAATACTTTCTATTGAGGAGCTTGAAAAGGTTGGAAGGCTTCATTTTGAAAAAAATAAATCCAATCAATTGCTGCACGTGGATTGTTACGTCAAATCTTGGGCTTTTATATAGAGATAAAACCCGATCAAATTCAATTTGATTATTAAATATGGGAAACCCCAATTAAGACCAAAATTGGTTGGGAAAACATCAATTTCGATCTATCACATTCCAGCAACAAAGCCCTTTTAGATTTTTCTAAAAATCGGAATGTTAGGATCGAAATTGAGCAAATTCGACATGATGTTTCTTATGATCATTTTATCCGTATTTTTTTTTAAGAGGGAAATCAGGTTAATAAAGGAATTACTCAGGAAAAAGACCGGAAATATTTATTCAATTTTAGACAAGAAAGGAAGCTTTACTTAAAGCTTTTGGAAAGGGCTTTCTTTTCCAATGGAGCCATTGTATGTATCCTCAATTAGTGGAAAATCACCTTCACTAATCCATATCTTAAATTGGGGATTGTAAAATTCAAATTGGTATGCACGAGATCATTACACCGGGAAAGAATATCCAGCAGCTGTTGCTACTGATGGAGATTTAGGTGACCTCTCATTTTATCATTAATCCTTATAAGCTGATCTTGGGATTATGATTTTCTTTATTACTCAACTTAATCAAGTTAGTGAGATAAAATTGGTCACAAGAAAACTTCAGTTGGTAATTGCCGAATCGAATTTTATAGATTTACTGTTATTAAAAATTACATTTGATAATTGGACATCAATTCATCTGTCAACTGAGTGTACACAATAATTCTCTTTGATTACCTAGCTAAGGTAGAATTCTGAAAGCGATTCACATTAGGCTTCCATGAATAACCAAAGTTCAGATAACCCTGTTATTTTTTCTAACGCTTCAGGAAAAGATGGAATAATCCCTATCAAATACACCGCCGGTATCTTCTACCTCATATTAGCCCCTACTTAAGGTGAATAATTTCACACTTTTGAAGAAATAGGGAATTCAATCAGTATTAGAAATAGAAACCACTTTTTTCAATTTGAAATGGGTAAAAAAAGGCGAGCTTTTTTGCCCGCCCTTAAGACAAAATGTTTTTTAAGGTTGAAAATAGCGAAATGGGAATCGGCACATTCTCCAGGGTCATCAGTAACCTGACCAGCATCGAGAAAAGTGGTACATCCTCCATCAAATGAATTGATTAAATCCGGCATATTAGCAGGTACTTTTGGACCATGACTTCGAAGCACCAATGCACTTCTGCACCCAAGGGTCTATTAAGCCGAATATCGGAATATCTAATCCCAACAAGTCATTAAAAAAAGGCATAGCAGATCCAGACAAGTCTCCTACTTTTTTATGGCCACTTATGGTTATAGAGGAATTTCCTGCGATATTTCCTCCTCCAAGGAAACATCTGTCATGGTTTCAGGATTAAAAATGTCTGGTTCACCGCATGGACTGGTGGCACAATTTTCAGGGCATTGAATATTACAAACCAGATGGTATAAGCATTCCCCGCTATAAGTTCCTCTGCATGCAAACTCATTGAAATTCCCTTTGGCCCCTTATTAGACCGGCTGAAGACCCTTCCACAGGGCTACTTGGATCAGAAAAGGCAAAAACTGGTTGACTGTTTTGGGTACCACCTTTACGAGCCCATTCATCAGCCAAATTCCCCTATTCATAAGAACCCAAAGAATTTTGGGAACACCCACATACGCTGCTTCTTCTTCAATCTCAGAACAAGCCAAAATAAACAGCGAAATTGAAGCTGTTAGGAAAATAACTAAGCCTTTCATGGTTGTTTTGGGTTAATTTTTAATGAAAATATGGATACGAATTTTTTAATACCAGCAGGTTTTTAAGTATTATCAAATTAATTCTTTTACCCCCTAATCAAATAAAACAAAGTTTAAATAACTGTATTTCAATGTTTTATAGAATAAAATATTATTATCATTATATCGGTTCAAAAGAAATTTAACTTGATCTCCTAATAAATTTCTCTATTCATTATTTCAACAGGTTTTTCCGGTTTGAAGATCATTGAAATCCAGAAAAATCATTTAAATATTGATTATATTTACAGACATAAAACGCTATACATCAATGAATTATAAATATCCATATTAGTCCTTTATTTGATTAGTCTGCCTTTATGGGCACAAGGCCAGACCGAATCAATGGACTCCAAGGGAATGGAACTTCCGGATTTCACATTAGTGGATCTGGAAGGCAATACTATTTCCTCTGAAGATTTCAAAGGCGGCTATTTGGTCATCCATATTGCTACTACCTGGTGTCCGTTTTGCAATGCCGAAGCTCCCTATCTTGAAGAGCTAGCCCAGAATTACAGAAATAAAAATGTCAAAGTCCTCATTATCGATGTGAAAGAACCTGCTTCCCTGGTAAAAGAAAAACTGCAAGACCGTTTCAATTTTAGCTTCCGGTAATATTGGATGAAGATGGGACTGTGGCGGCAAGTTTTGCCCCTGAGGACGTATTGCCCGACTTGGCCCGGGATGAAGTAATGCTTGCCTCCAATATATTAGTTGATCTGGAGGGAAATATCCAATATATGTCCTTGCTGGATTCTAAGAATTTTGACGCAAAACTTTTGGGGCTTAAAGCTAAACTTGATGAGCTATTGTCTGAAAATTAGTATTGGGATACTCCTACTGATTGGGATCACCCTTCCAGCAAATGGACAAGAAAAACACTGGGTAAAACTGATTAATGAGCAAATTACCTTAAAAGAAAATAATCACAGCTAGAGTTGGTTTTTTGCCATTCAAAATGGAATGCACATTCAGGCAGATGAAGTGAATGACCCCAATTTTATTCCAACCCGGATTACCATAGAATGGCCAGCATCTTTTCAAATTGACTCTGCTCAGTTTTCTGCCCCAAAAACTTTCAAATGATTGGAGAAGATCAGCCTTTGCAAGTATTTTCTAATCAATTCACTGTGAAATTTTTGGTAAAAAAGCCCAAAAGGGGACTTTTAAAATCCCAGGAGAATTATACTATCAAGCTTGCAATGCCTATAAATGCTTTTTTCCAAGGACTTTAAATTTTTAACATAGACTTGCAAAACTAACAACTTATCCATTTGCTTTGAATTTTCAGAAAAAGGCGATTTAATTCCTTTAGCTCCTAAAATCTTTTAATTCTGCGGATATTTATCTCTTTTTATTTTTTCATTTTACCATCATATGGTTATTTTCATAAAGGAAGCCTGAGGTTTTGAATTGCTTTTGAAAGGCTTTTAATATTATGGAAACAAACCGATTATAAGCAAATGACTGAACAGCAACGAACCTTTATGGAAATGGCAATTTCCCTGGCAAAAGAAGGAATGAGTTCCGGAAAGGGAGGCCCGTTTGGCTGTATTGTTGTAAAAGAGGGGGTCGTCATTGGAAAAGGAAACAATAGTGTCCTAAGTACCAATGACCCAACTGCTCATGCGGAGATCATGGCCATCCGGGATGCCTGCAAATCACTTGGACATTTTCAGCTTGAAGACTGTGAGGTTTATTCCTCCTGTGAACCTTGCCCTATGTGCCTGGGAGCCATTTATTGGGCAAGACCTAAGCGCGTATTTTTTGCCAATACCAGAAAGGATGCCGCCAATGCTGGGTTTGATGATGATTTTATTTATCAGGAACTCCCGATTGCCCCTGAAAACAGGAAAATACCCATGATCCATTTTAAACAAAATGGAGCTAAGGAGGTATTCCAAATGTGGATCGACAACCAGATAAGAAAATATACTGAATCCATTTTAATTAAATCAGTAACCAAACCTTATGATTATGAATACTAGGAACATATTAATAATTATATCTCTTATCATTTTGGTGGCATGCTCGTCATCAAATGAGGATCAGTTTGAATATCAAGAGGAAAAAGTCTTGGACAAAGAATCCGGGATGAATATTCCATGGAAAAATTTGACACCCTTACCGTGGTTCATATTGATGGGACACAGGAGGAAATCCTGGTGGAAGATGCGCCTTTTTTATGGCTCTGAAAAAGGTACCAAATTCATTAAATCCGGTGAAAGCCGATTAGAAAAAAGAGAAGAAGCTTTGATGGCAGAGAAAAAACAAAAAATCAAGAGGAAAGAATCAAAAGGTATGAATCTTTTAGTGATGAAGAACTCCTTGAAGAATTTAACAGGCTTCGAGAGGAGGATGCCTCCTTTTCCCAGCAAATGGACGTAATAATTGAGCTGGAACGCAGAGAAGTTATTGGAAGGGATGAGGTTCCATCCATGCTTGAGGAGGATTCCACCATGATCGATTACGATTTGGAATACAATCCTGAATCCATGGATTAGGTATTCCATAATACTCTTTTCTTATAGATTACGGTGACCAAAATGGAATCGAATATCTTATTTACAGGAAGGAAGGCTGCATATTCCAAGGTGAAATATTCAATGGAAATGAAAAATATTCCGGCTGTATTTTGACTTTGGAATAAGTAAAAAAAGGTGGTTTGTGTCCGCACAAACACCTTTTCTATAGGGCTTCTTGTTAATTAGCTAAATCACTGACTCTTAATAAACAGGGTTGCGAAAAATAACTCAAAAACCCCGAAAATCGTCCAAAAGGGCTTTTTCCGGGGTTTTCTTTTTCGTATTTTTTGTTTGCAGACAAAAATACTATGAAAGATACCATACAGCTCCCTATTTTCAAAGACTTTGACGGATACTCTCCAAAGTATCACTTTTTCAAGAATTCCTTGCTTGGCCAGATCCATGACAGCCTGCCATGGGAAAAGCTTTCGAGCCTTGTTCCTGAAAGCTGCAGGGGCCTGGTGCCCCAAGGTGGTTCGGTGCCAAGGCATGTTTGCCCTGATGTTTTTGAAAGCCTACCTGAATACCTCAGACCGCCATTGATAGAGCGTTTCAATACCGACTGGAGCCTTCAGTATTTCTGCGGGAAAGTATTGGCAGCAGACCAACAGATCCGGGACCTTACCATTATGACACGGATCAGGGCCTACATCGAGGAACATTGCCACTGGGAACAGATCCAAGAGGTACTAATGGATCACTGGAAACAGGATGTGGACAACAGCCACGTCTTATTAATGGATGCCACCTGTTATGAAAGTTATGTCCGTTTCCCACCGACCCCAAACTACTCTGGGAATGCTGCCAGTGGGTGTTTGAAAAGCAACTGTTCAAAAAATGTAAACAATTGGGCATAAAAAGGCCCGGTCAAATACAGGGAGCAGAAGGCCAAACAGCTTGGCTACTTCCGTAAAAGACGCAAATCCTTTAAGGAAACCCTCAAAAGGAAAAAATCCCTGGTCTTCCTGTTGAAAAAGGACTTGGCCAGTTACAAGAGATCCTAGACTTTTATCAAGGGGCGGGGCTTAAACCAAATGACTTTGCCTGTCTGAAGACCATCAAAAAAGTCTTGGTCCAGCAGCAGTTTTTGTTGGAAAATCCTCCCTCCGAACTTAAGGACCGCATCGTTTCCCTCCATAAACCTTATCTCCGGCCGATCGTCCGGGAAAGGAAAACAAACCTGTGGAGTTCGGTATGAAAGCCATATCCTTCAGACAGGCGGCTATCATTTATCGATAAACTGGACTTCAACAACTTCAATGAATGTACCCGGTTGAAAATATCCACGGTAAAACATACCCGGATTTTCGGACAGACTTCCCGCTGGGTGCCGACCGATTTATGCCACAATGCCAACAGAAAGTATTGTACCTCCAAAGACATATTCACCGCTTCCCCAAAAAAGGCCCAAACCGCACAACAAAGCCGAAAAGATTCTGAGTGCTGAAGTCTCCAAACAAAGGGCAACGGCAATGGAAGGGGCTTTCGGCAACCATAAAAACCACTATGGACTGGTTAAAATACGAGTAAGGGAGATAAAAGGGAAAAGCTGGCCGTGCTGTTCGGCATTATGGCAGCCAACGCCGTAGCAGTTGCCAAACGAAGAAACCAACAGGAATCCCCGCCCATCAACAAAGCTGCTTGACAAAACTACCGCCGAAAGAAGGATTACAGGACAGGTGTGTCCAATTGTCAAAACCACCCCAAAAATCAACCCCTTCAATTCAGTAATTGTACTTTTCCTTACACAAATTGTACTCTGAATTTTACTTCAAAGTACCCTAAAAACAAATTAACCTTTAGTTAAGTCACTAAAAGGTTAATTATGTCTATTTCCAAAGAGGCCTCT
>NZ_JAUFQT010000011.1 GCF_030409905.1 Echinicola jeungdonensis | reverse complement strand
TGCAATTATTGATAAGGCCGCAAAGGCTCCGGATGGTATATAGGCCCCCCGGCTAAAGCCAAAAAGGTAAATTTCATCCCCCCAGGCTCATAGTTATGGATCAAAAAGCGGTAACCATCCTTGACATTCTTTTCCAGGCCCTGGCCAAGGGCACCACCGGCAAACTTATCATGATAGGAGCCAATGCCCCAGTATAAAAGACAATTTGTTGGTGCCATTTTGGTCGGTCGAGGCCATGCCCCGGGCAAACTGCAGCACATTGGTGGGAAAGTCTTCCTTTATATTTCGCTCCGGCCGGTTCCAGGTGCCATCGGCACAGATAACAATTTTTTTCATGGGTCGATTGGGTTTAAAAGTTCCTTAAAAATACTGCTTATATTACCTTTTCCTTACTCTTAGATTGAGGTCAATAAATTAAAAATAAGGTACAAATTTTAGACAATTGCCAGAAGTCCAGTAAACACTTTTTTTATTAACCTGAATTGACAACAATCACCAAATCAGGATAACAATTCTTAACCTTCTTTTAACGGTCTTGCATATGGCGTGTGGCGATTTTCGAAGCTCCTTCTCTTCCTCACAAGATGAACTTGATTAAGAGATGAAAAACTCGATTTTAAGATTGAACCAGCAATAAGCTATATGCAATGTTGGGGTTAGTAATCTTATTTCAGCAATTTAATTATCTCATTTTCTATATTTTGAAGACTTTCATCTAATTTTTCATTTATTCGATTTCCCAATTTAGACATTTTCTCAATATCTTTTTTTGCTTCGTTATTATCAAATTGAATCCGTTGTTTTAGATTTCGCTATGTATTCATTAATACGTTTGTTTAATGCCTTTAATTCTTTGATAAATTTGAATCTATTAAATGACCAATTGAAAATACATTGCTGGAATTTTTCTGAAAAAAATCTACAATTCTTGGAAAATGCTTTTCGAATTCAAAAATCTCTTACATCACTTAAGTCAATTATTCTGTTAGAGATTTCAGATTTAAAAACTTCAACTTTTTGTCTCCTTGTTTCAAGAAGTTCGATTCTTGCTTTTTTTAACTCAATTTCATTTTGTTTGGCTGAAATTCTTGCGTTAAAAAAAATATTTATTAAGCCCACAATTAGGGATGCTATTGAGGCAATAATGACAACAATAATTTCAGTTTCAATTTCCATAACTTCATATTTTAAGTGGTTTTTAATATTAACCCAACGTAAAGTGTTTTAAACGCAATCTAGGCAAAAAATAAACTATTTCTTAAGACTATCAAGATTGCGTTTAAAACATAGTTGGACGGAGCCGGTGAACTGCTATGGGCATTTGTCTTTCATGGATCTTTTCTTGGCGGGAGTTTTCAGGAGGTTCTTTGGTTTCGCTGTTTAAAGCTTCTAGTTTGATTGATGGTTTTGCTGGAAAAAGGCATATTTTTCCCTGGGAAACCTTTTCCTCCAATCTGTTCTTCATGATGTCAATGAACGTCCGTTTATAAAGTTTCAGGGGCCTTTTTCTTTTGGTGAAGCAATCCCGAACACCATTTTTCCCCGTTTACAGCAGGGGCAAAGGAAGAAGTCCGGGCCCAGTACCTCTTCCAGTATCTCGTAAGTGGTCAGTCCCTGGTAGAAGGAGATGTACCCTGTTCTTTTTCAGCAAGCTGAAGCAGGTTTCCATTTTGGTCCTGCTGTTTGCCGAGGCCATGATCCCGTAGTACCTGATCTTGTAAAATCCAGAAGGGAGGATGTGCTGCATAAACCTCCTTACAAACTCGTGGCAGCTGAGGCTCATGTCCTGTTCCTGTTGTCCCTGTAGTCCTTCCACCTGAAACTGACCGCTTTCCCATCAGTCCATTGGATCCTGCTGTTGCTGATGGCCACGCGGTGGGTATACCTTCCCAGATAGCTGACCACCTGGTTTGCCCCCCTGAAGGTCTTTTTGATGTAGACATGCCAAAACTTTGCATAGGCTTCCCGCCTGAGAAGCCTTGGGTCGGCAAACAGTTTTGCCTGCTTTTCCGGTATCCTGAGAAGGTTTCCTTCCAACGCCCTGATAAGTTTTTCCATAAATACGCCCCTGTAAATAGCTGACAGTGCCTTCACCGGGAACAAAGAACTTTTTATGGGCGACGATCCACTCCTGCCCATCGCTGTCCAGTCCCCCGGCAGGAACAAGCATGTGGATATGTGGATGGTAGGACAGGGACTGTCCCCATGTATGCAGCACCGCATACAGCCGCTTTCAACCCCCAGAAAAGCGGGGTTCAGGGCAGCCTTTTTCACTGCGGCCGAAGAGGCTTCAAACAGGAGCTTGTAACACCATACCGCTGGGGTATAAAAAAGCGGCCTGAGAAAGTCCGGGGACGGTGAACACTACGTGAAAGTACCTCACGGCAGCAACCTGCTCCTGAGCTTTTTACCCATACCTGCTGTTTGATATACTGGCACTTGGGACAATGGCGGTTCCGGCAGCTGTTATAGCTCGTTTTGTATGGCCACAGCTGTCACATGCCAGGGTATGGGAACCCATTTCAGATGTCCTGCAGGAAATGATGTCCAGATAGGCCTTGTACTGGGCGGTACACGGGCTGTTTCCTGAAAGAAAGGATTCTTTCTGCCCCAGAAGGATATCGGAAAGTTCTACCCCGCTGTTCCTCTTGTTAAGGATATCCATCACAGCTCGTCCAGGGGACTTTTGATCTGTGCCGGATTCAAGTGGTCACATGCAGGTAAAACCGTAGTGGTCCTGAGGGATTTGTGGCCCAACAGCTCCTGGATTAACCTGACATTGGTTCCCTGCTCAAGAAGGTGCGTGGCAAAGGAGTGGCGAAGGGTATGGAAAGGAAGCATGCTTTGTTACCCCTGCGCATTCCATGGCTTTTTTAAAACGCACTGTGCACTCTTTTCACTGTAGGGTTTGCCAGGTGTCCGGCCTTCGAAAAGATAGGTTTTGGGCCGGTAGTACCTGTAGTATTCCCGGAGCCTTTCCAACAGCCCTTTTGGCAGCAGGGTATACCTGTCCTTATATCCCTTTCCTCCCCTTACTTTCAGCTGCATCCTGTCACTGTCGATATCACAGGGCTTCAGGCTGATCACCTCGTTCAGCCTAGACCGGAGGCGTAGGTGAGGGCCAGCAGGCAATAAGCTTTCTGTTCCTTATGGAGTTCAGTATAAGGGATATCTCCTCTTTCGAAAAAACAGAAGGGAGGAGTGGGGGCCGTCTGGGCCGCTTGATTCTTACCGGATCCCAGCTCTGCCCAGGACATCTTGAAAAGTATTTTGAACGCACTGATGGTCTGATTCACCCCTGAAGGGGACATTTTGTTGACTTCGACCTTATGGAAAAGGTATTCCTTAACTTACCAATACTGATCTGTTCGGGGATCTTTCCAAAATGTTTGGAAACTGCCGATACAAGGCTGATGTAGGTACTGATGGTCCTGGGGGAATAGTTCCTGACCAACATTTCCTCATACATCCGTTGACGAAGACTTTTTTTTCCATGATGTTATTTATTTAATGGTAAAACATGGAGTGAATTTAGGGTAAATCACTGAAAATAAATTGGTTAACTGTTCAAAATCAAATAGCTACGACGTAGGAGGTTTTGTTCAACTTACTTATAATCTTGTTTTTCAGGTCTTACCCAACCATATGCGTTGGGTATATGGGCAGTTTCCAGGTTTAATTATCAATAAAGGAAATTTGACGTCCTTATTTTTTTCACTTCAAAAGGATTACCACTTTGTAATTTAGCATTAGTAATGAATTGTCCCCGTTTTTGTTTTTTTCTACGAATAGCCTGAATCTGATAAAAAATTCATTTCCTCCCAACCATCAAAAAACTTCCACTACCCGGGCAAACCTTTTAAAAGAATACCGCTATAACCTATTTTTCCCAAAAAGTGAAAAATACCAGATCAAGGTAAGCTGATCATTTATTTTTTTGCAAAAATCGGATTGAAAACTTAGTGTTGCGGTCTCCACTACTCAAGGTGAGATTGCTTCATTCCGCTAAGGCTTCATTCGCAATGACGTCTTAGAACATATTTCAGTGACCTTAAATCGTTATCTTGCTACCAAAAATCAACTACTTGATACATCTAATGTCTCAAATCTCCCATCTCATATCATTTCACCCTTCCCAACTCCTCGCCCATCAACATAGGCTTAAAGCCATCCCCTTCCCTGGGAGCGGTGAGGGTGAAATTTACCTTATCCTGAAAAAACCATAATAAAGTCGGAGCCGCCAAAGGCAAAATGGCCCAGCATATTCCTTTTTTCACCTTATCCCCGGGCTTTAGCTGCTTTTCAAGGTTAACCGAATTGACTACGGCCATGCCTATGGGCAGCAAGGCCACCAGGCCATATTTACTGGTATCCAATATTACACAGCCCCTGGTTTCCACCACCTGCCAGCCGATGGAGGAGGGATCAAAACCATATCGCTTATTTGGGCATCCCACCAAAATTCACCCCCGAAGGATTCACCCCAGGGATCACCCGGATTTCTTTAATAGTTCCACTCATGGGGAAGTGAAAGCGGTGATAATCACTGATTCCCAAAAAAGAATGGGTAAAGGTCCCCTTAGCAAAGGCATTTTTATAGGCACTTTCTTTTCCTAAAAGCTCGGGGATGGATTGGACCCTTGCTGATTTTACCGGAACGCCCTCTTTTGAAATAATTTCTGAATTTCCATCAATGTCCCATACTCCCTGTGGGCGGGAATCCGCAAAAGCAGCCACCACTGAAGGATCATCAGGAGAGGCAATGGGCCTTTGGTCCGGGGACTTAAGATGGCGGGCAAAAAACTGATTAAAGGTTTTCCAGTTGGGGATCTTCATACCAACCTTTATGCAACCCAAAAGCAGGATCCTCCAGGGCCATTTGATAGTATTCCTCATTCCAGGAGGCCTCCGTTTCTAAAAACGGGCCCAGGATTGGTCAAAAGTGATAAGCCAGGAGGCAATGGGTTCGGCATACTGTAAGGTGTTTTTGTAATTTCCTTTCCCTTCCAGTTCGGGCAAGGGCTGATCCAGCAAAAAGTAAAAATAAATCAGGCTTTGGCTGGTCTGACTCTCAAAGCCCGTTGTTAATTGGTTTCCTGCAATAAATCCCAGGGCATACTCCTTTCACAATGCGAAACAAACTTAAAGTATTCCTCCAGGCTTTGGGCAGGTTGGTCTTTTTATCGGGGTTGATCTGTTGGGCAATTTCCAGGGAGGAAACCAGCATGGATTTTACCTCTGGATTATTTTCCACAATCTCTATCAAAGCCTTAGTGCTTCACCATAATCCTTTTTTTTCCTGAGATTTCGACGGATTGAAGGCCGAAAAAGCAGCCATTATTAGGATAAAAAAGCAGTATTTTGAAGTTCAGAAAGGATGGTTTCATGGAAGGCAGGGTTATTTTGGGGGTTTAAAACAGGATATCACATTAACCTAACACAAAGGTCAGGAACGATAATAGGCAGAACCGGAAGGTGTTTTCCTTCCGGATATATCAAGCAATAAATTAACATTTTATAAAGAGATTTTCAACCGTTGTCCCGCTGTCTCCGACAAGAGACCATAAAAATTGAGTCTAATGCGCTATTTAAACAAGGATTTGAAATCATGGAGAGCAGGTTTGCCTAAAATGGCTCATTATGCAAATATTGACAGAAAGCGGCTTTAGCGGAAAGAAGTGGGCAGTAGTAAGAATTATGCGGCTAAAGCCAAAAGGTGGCGGAGCTTTATTACCCAGGATTTAAACCCCGGGTTATGATAGTAATCGCCCCTATCAGGGCTTTTGAACTAGATTCTAAAAGCTAACCTTTGTCAAAGCTATGGGCTCTATACCCTCCGCCATTCGACATTTGTAATGTAAAATCCTTAATAAGCAAAAATCTGAAATCCCGGAGAGGGAGAGCAAGTTCCCCTTAAATGGCTCATTGTGCAAATATTGATAGGATGAGCCTTTAGCGAAAAAGGGTGGGCAGTAGTGACTTTTTGCTGGTAAAGCCAGGAGGTAGGGTTGAATTTTTAAGCTAGGGGATAATCACCCCTGGCCTGGATATTTTGCGGGGCTAGGTCTTGCTAAGAATGAAGTTACCCAAAGCCTTATCATGGCTTGAGGGTTTCAAAAAAAAGTCCATATCAAAACTACCACATATCAACACTTCACCCCCAAGAATTTACCACAAAGCCTTCTTGTCCACTACCACAGAAGTTAGCCCCTAAGGTTAAGGGACAACATTCGGTAGCTCAAAGGCACTTTTATTGACATTGACCTAGCGAATCACCGTGACGCAAGTGGGCATCCAAAGCACCAATCGGAATTTTCATGGTCTTTTGCCCTTGCATTCCAGGCCTATGGCAAAATCGTCACCTTACCGTCATTCACCTGGGTGTAGGTTAAAATCGCGAAGCCTCCCCCGAGGGCGATCTCTGAAATGTGGCCTGTAAATCCGCCATCGTCATCAGGATTAGCAAATATCTGAAAAACTAAGTTTCCTTCGGAGTCAAAAAGCTCCCATTGATCATTGGAGATTTTTAGCTGACCATGCGGGACCTCTACTGTGGTATTGTCGAAAATCGGTTGCAGAACCCAGCCTATATCCCTCTGGGGATCAAAACTTAAGGTGGGCACGAATTCGAAATCGAAAACATAGAACCCCAGACCATTGTTGAAGTTTACCGGGTTGTCGGAATCATAGCTAAAACTGCCAGTTTGTACAGTTTCTGAAATTCCAAAATCGAAATTGAAGCCTGCAGAGTTGAATGAAAACAGGTAGGTGACAATATTATCTTTCGACATCTGCATGCCTGTTTGCTTGCATACACCGGGGTTTCCTGGGTGATTGCAGGCCCCTCAATCTGGGCTGCAGCTAAAATTTAGAATGAGCCCCAAAAGAAGGAGGGGAATAAATAAGTAAGCCTGTAATGTTTTCATAGCGATGCCTCATTTTAGATTAAATCCTTTGCTGAAAGCGTTAATGGAATTACCCTTATCTAAAATGATAGGGCCAAATTATGGCTAAGGCACTAAATTGTATCAGGTTTCCTCTTCTATTTTTTAAAGATTAATCCTAACATTATATTACACCAAAATTGGAGTATAATATCCAATACCACCCTGCTATAATACAAACACACAGTATTATTTTATATAATATTACCTGCCATTTATTTTAATAAATATTATATAATTTACGTTATTTCACCCTTAACATCAACTAATTAAATAGATAGTATAAAAGGAGGTATATTATGCAGTATTATCGCACAAAATCTACGACTTTGCATAATAAACCCATTGGCCGGACGGCTGAGCTGAGGGTCCTTAAAATTTTAGCCTACGGTTCTCTATACAAAAATTGGAAAAGAATTTTTAAACAAAATGGTAAACGGTATTTAGGGAAGTACAATACTTTATTATTTCACTTAACATTTTATTTGTTCAAAATCCATACTTTCCTGAAATGGTAAGTATTACATTCATTTCAATGCATTTTTAAACATTATTTTGAGTCGTTTTTCCCTTACCTACTATGGCCCTCCAATTAGCCTAATTGAACCATCAGGTTCAAAATTTATTCGTTCCCGAATTTTATCTTTTAATTTATCTTGGGAGTTCTTATTTAATGACTGTAAAAAACCGGGTGCAGGCCCTTGTCCACCAAAAAATGGATTCCAATAATCATCAAAATCTTTAAATACAGTTTCAATTTCAAGAAAAGAAGCTTCAACTTCTACTAGCCCAACCTTTCTCAATTCTTTTGATAAATTTTTCTGAATTACAAATAGGAAATCTTTTTCCTTCGTCAAGGTTTTTAGAGGATGAATCAATTTGGCAGGAAGCATCCCAAAAATATCTTAAGAATTCCATTTTTTCAGCATAATCCCATACGTAAGCTGCAATAACTCCCCCTGGCCTGGTTACTCTTTTCATTTCCAATAAAGCATTCTCTATATCAGGGAAGAAGTTTAGTGCAAGCCCCGATACTACGACATCAAATCTTTGATCATCAAATGGCAAATCATCAACATTACCGACTTTAAAATCCCGGTTCATTGAAACCCTTTGCTTCGCTTTTTTCAATGTATCCGATGGATGTATCTATACCTGATAAGCTTGAGGGGCTCTCATAATTTTCAATGGCCTGGCTCAAGGCACCCGTTCCACAACCAATATCGAGCCAGTTCTTATGGGAAGGAATATCAAGCCATCGCAAAAAATTTAATGGCCATTAACGAACTCCATCTTCCCATAAAATATTCATAAGAATCCCCATCATTCATTCGTCTTTTATCTGGGTCATAGTTCAAATCATTGTTCAAGTAAGCTTATTTTTCTATATGATATTTCCGAGTATTTATCTCCCAAATCGTTGAACCTGCAGGTTTTTTACCATTATGATTCATCACCAGGAAATCCTTTAAAAATTATTTCATTGCTTGAGAATTGTTTTCCGTTATACCGCTCTTATTTTAGAACAATAATTTTATAGGTCTTTATGATCTGGATATAATCTAAAAAATAAGGCCCACTGGGTAAATCTTATCCAATGAAAGGTCCCTGACATTTGATTTTCCACTTTTGAAAATTTAAAACTCAAATAGGAATTCATTTCTTCCTCTCCGGTTAAAAATCTCCCAATACTCAACCGATTTTTTTCAAAGAACACCTCTTGGACATATTTTCCCGAAAAGTGAGAAACACCTTTAGAAGTTAATAAAAAGCCCTCATTATTTCAACCCATTCCTCGGGTTACCTATTACCGCTATTCGACATTTGCAATGTCAAATTCCAATAAATCAGGATTTGTAACCCTGTAGAACAAGGGACTTTTTAATGGCTCATTGTTCAAATATTAATAGAATGGGGCTTTAGCGAAAAAGGGTTGGCAGTAAGTGACTGTTAGGCGGCTAAAGCCAAGAGATGGGTGTGGCTATATTTCCGGGTTTTGAACCCCGGGTAATTTTTGTAGTCGCCTTTAACAGGGCTTAAAATGGGCTCTGGGAGTGTATACCTTTGACTGGACAATAAGTTAAGCTCTTTTCTTTAAATTTGAAACAATGAGTAATAGAGAAAGGAGAAACATTTGACAAGGCCTTTAAAACGATGGCCGTAGAGCTTCATTTGAATGGAAAAACAAGTACTGAAGTTGGAAGAGAACTTGGGATTGGACCAGACCTGGTCAGGCGTTGGGCCAGGGAATTTAAAGCAAGTGAATCCAGCAGCTTTCCGGAAACGGGAAACAGCATCTAACAGAAGAAGAGAAAGGAAATCCTTGCCTTGAAAAAAGCCTGAAAGAAGCCGAACTGGAGCGTGATATTCTAAAAAAGGCAGTAAGCATCTTTTCCAAGGGGGACAACAAATATTCCGGGTTCATAAGGGCTCACAGGCACGAGTTTGCTGTTGAAAAGATGTGCAGGGTTTTTAAAGTAAGCAGAAGCGGTTTTATGGCTGGCTTAACCGAAAACCATCCAAATGTGCTGAGGAGCGAGAAGAAGTATCCAGGGGAAATCCATAAAATCTATGCTGAAAGCAAGTGCCGGTATGGAAGTCCGAAGATAACCATTGAGCTTAGGGACAGGGGCTTTTCGGTGTCCAGGCCAAGGGTTGCCAGGATAATGAAAGCAAATGGGCTCAGGAGTGTGATATCGGGGAAGTTCAGTGTCTGTACCACTGAATCTAACCACAGTTTCAGAATCAGTCCGAACCTGCTTAACAGGAACTTCAGCCCTGATGGCCCTGCAAAATCATGGGTATCGGACATTACCTACATCTGGACAGAAGAGGGATGGCTTTACCTGACCATGATCATGGACCTGTATGACCGTAAGATAATCGGATGGTCGATGTCCACCACCATGCATTGCCGGGGCAACAGTTATACCGGCATGGCGAATGGCACAGATCAACAGGCCTTTTTCAGAGACCTGGGTTTTCCATTCAGACAGGGGCGTACAATATGCCTGCGGTGAATTCAAGAATGAACTCGATTCTGAAAAGGTGAGGCAGAGCATGAGCAGAAAAGGAAACTGCTGGGACAATGCAGTAGCTGAAAACTTTCTTCAAAATCCTGAAATCGGAAACAGGATACCGTAAATACGGATCAGTAATGCAAGCAAAACAGGAAATTTTCGAATTTATTGAAATCTGGTACAATAGGAACAGGAGACACTCCTCACTTGGGTAACCTATCACCTGATCAGTTCGGAAAAACCAACAAAAAAAATTACCGTATAAAGACTGACCTCGAAATTGTCAGGGTGATTTTTTTTCAATATCGCACTGACAATTTGAGGAGCCCGCGGCAGGCGTTATTATATTAACATAGAGCTTAATCATTTGTCCAGTTTTTTGTTGCAATCCACTCCACAAATAATACGATAGCGGCCCTTCAGCTCCCATCCCTCGGGAGGCAGGCGCTCAGGGACCGCATTCGACTCCGTCGCTTGGACGACTCAAATCTCGCTACTCCCTACTATAATAAAAAAAGGCAACAGCATCTTTTAACGGTCACCTTTTCTCCTTTGCCCCATCCTCTTTTATAAGCCGTAGCGAACACAGGCGTGGAACCATTAAACTGTAGCCTCCTGCTCTAATAATCATTTTAGAAACAGAATTTAACCCTATGTGGTCAACATTATTCCGGCATTTACAATTTACCACTTGCTACTAATATCCTATTACTGGATACTTTTCTAAACTAATTCTGATACCTCAACATTGACCCAATCAACTCCTGGGGATTACGTAAATTTTTGGCTTCGTCATCATCCAACCGGACATGTAGCGCATCTTCCACATCATAGATCAAGCCGCCCACATAAACGGCATCAAATCCCAGGTCATGGACAAAAATCTGCCCCCTTCATCTTGGAAAGTGGCTTTACTCCATATTTCCCCATTACCTGGATGATGGTTTTTATCTTGGTATAATTTGTTTTCATTTTTTCTCACATTTTTATTCAGGACGTAAACCCCATTCAATTTGTCCTGGTCATATCGGAATCGATGCTAATTGGGCACCCTGGCCCTTATAGCCGGGTGCACCAATTAAACCTCATCCATAAAAACAACCAACTATAGATTATTAATAACCTGAGTTCGACTAATAAAAAAGACCGAAGCAGGGTCGCTATCGTCATTGCGACGACCAAGGGGAGGAAGCAATCTCGTTTTCAAAGACGAGACTGCTTCGTCCTCGTTCCTCCTCCTCGCAGTGACGTTTTTAGATTCGAGCTGAAGTTAATAAACATACTCCGCCACCTCGGATTCTTCTTCCTCCAAGGCTTTTTCCTCTATATGAATTTCCTTTTTCTGGTCTTTCCCAAACCTGGCCAGGATCCGGTCAAAACAGGTAATAATAACTGGCACAACTACCATGGTCAGGAACATGGAGGAAATCAGCCCCCCGATCAATGCCCAGGCCAAGCCATTTTCCACTCCGCACCGGCCCCTGATGCCAATGCAATGGGCAACATCCCAAATACCATGGCCAAAGTGGTCATCAAGATCGGACGAAACCGGATTTCCACTGCTTTGACCAAGGCAGCTTTTACCTCCAGTCCAGCTTCTTTCAGCTGATTAGTAAAGTCAACAAGCATAATGGCGTTCTTTGCAACCAGTCCCATCAGCATAGTTAATCCAAGAATACTGAAAATACTTAGCGAGCTGCTGGACATGGCCAGGGCCAAAAGAGCCCAATCACCGCCCAATGGCAGCGAAAACATTACAACAAATGGATAAACATAATTATCATACAAGACCACCATAATCAGGTAGATCAACAATATCGATGCCAACAAAGCAATTCCCAGGCTTCCAAATCCTTCTTCCTGCATTTTCATATCACCTGCATAGGAAATACTCACCTCTTTTGGAATTTCCAATTGGGCAATTCTCTCCTGAATTTTTGCCCCCACCGTACCGGTTGGTCTACCGGATACCTGGGACTTAACAGTTACAGAAACCAATTCTGTCCTGGCGCTGCAACTCACTAGGGCCTTCTGAAGGGATTACCTTAGCAAATTGCTTCAATTGAATCAACTCTCCCCTGTTATTGACAAATCCTAATGCTTCAATATCCCCGACGGATTTTCTGTCAAACTCATCCATGCGGACATTGATATCATATTCATAATCTCCATCCCGGTATTGGGCATCAGTATTGCCATTGAAAGCCACTTGCATGGTTCCGCCCCACCATACTCATGTTCAGGCCAAGGTCCGCCATTTTGGCCCGGTCCACTTCCACCCTGATTCCGGTTTCCTCCTCCAGGCTGGATTCTATTTTCCGGGTACCAGGGACTTGCTCCATTTCTGCCATAACCTTATCAGAGAAGCTTTTCAGTGTATCCAAGTCAGGGCCTGAAAGCACAATCTGAATGGGAGCATCATTGGCAGTACCGGTAATTCCAATGGGAAACTGCAGTAAATTCAGCGCCAACTATATTTTCCTCCAGTTGGATTTCTACCTTCCTGGCAAATTCAGGTGCTGTCATATTCCTTTTTTCCGCATCCACCATTTTTACGGTAATCTCTGCCGCATATGGTGTGGCCTGGCTTCCGGACATGCTTCCTGTGGTCTGCCCCACTGTGGTGAAAAAACCGGTCACTTCAGGCATTTTGGAAATAAAGTTTTTCCACTTCCCGGGTTTTGAAATTGGTTTCTTTCCAAAGTGGAAGATTTGGGCAACTCCAACCTCATAATAAATTCCCCTTTGTCACCCTGACTCACAAATTCACTTCCGATAAAGCCATTGCTAAACCAGCATAAAGGAAGAAACAAACAGCACAAGAGTAACTACCAGTGTAACGATTTTGTTATAAAAGACCATTTCAGGATTCCAGTCAACCAATCCACCACACTGTCCAACATCTTCTCAAAGCCATTGACAATCCGGCCAAATATACTTTTCGGATTGATATGCTCCAGCTTAGAAAAAGCGGCTGGTCAACAAGGGTATCAAGGTAAAGGCCACCAACAAACTCATTAAGGTCGCTACGGCCACTGTAATACTAAATTGGGTTAAAATTCCTGCAATCAATCCTCCGGTCATGGAAAGCGGCACAAACACTACCACAATCACCAGGGTAATAGAGGTTACAGTGCCTCCAATTTCCCGGATCCCATCATAGGAAGCTTGTATGGCAGATTTCCCTTTTTCCATATGCCGGTAAATGTTCTCAATTACCACAATAGCATCATCCACCAGGTCCCCACCACCAGTGAAAGAGCCAATAAACTCATCAGGTTCAAGGTAAATCCAGCCAGATACATCAGGGTAAAAGTGGCAATAATGGAAGCAGGCACAGCAATCATTACAATCAAAGCATTCCGGAAACTGTGCAGGAACAAGAGCATAATTGCAGCCACCAACAATACCGCAATCATCAAATCGTGAATCACTGCTTCCGCAGCTCCAGGGTAAAGTCAGAGGAATCCTGGGAGACCTCAAACTTCAAATCACTTCCCTGGTAAGTGGCTTCCAAATCAGCCAATGCCTCATCAACCCTTTCTGCCACATCCACTGCATTGGCATCCGATTGTTTTTGGATGGTTATCCCAATGGCGCTATTGCCATTCAGCCGACTTAGAATTTCCTCTTCCTTATTGGAGTCAACCACCTCAGCCACATCATTAACTTTTATGGTAGATCCACCCATATTGCTGACCACCAATTCCCGATCTCATTCACGCTGGTGAATTCCCCGCAAGCCGGATCAAAATCTGTTCATCATCACTTTTTAATTTTCCGGTTGGGAAATCCAGGTTGGCAGAAGTTATGGCCTGGTTGACCTGTAAGGGAGAAATCCCATAAGCTTCCAATTTATTCTGGTTCAGGTTGACCTTACCAGCAGATCCTAACCAATGAAGATTGTCCAAGAATAAGAGATTTGAACCTGGTTTAAAATGATCAGGTAATATATGAAGTATCAGGCCCGCAATATCAATGTAACTCTCCAAGAGGGGTTTACCGAGCCGTACTTATCCTGGGTTTGATCCTGATGATTATATTTTTATGTGGAGGAACAGTGAGGGCACAATAGTCAATAGGGGTCAGACAATATCCTCCGCTCAACAAGAAGAATTATCACTGGAGGTTCAACCAAAAATTGGGCTGCCTGCCCGGGACCTCCAATTACTTTTGAAACCGTCCCATTTGTTCACCAAGCCCAGGTATCCCTGAATGCAGAGTCCGGCATTTGTTTTGACAACACCCCTGCTGTCATTACTGCTGATATTGATGTTGAACTATCTGATGAAATCAGGATAGAATGGCACCGGGTAACTAATGGAAATTCAGAAAGGATCCCCCAATTTGACGATTTGACTGAAATTTCAGTAGATGAATCTGGGACATACCGGGCTTTTGTAATCAAATGAAACCGCAGACCTGCAATGTATCATAGGAACAGATGAAATTGAAGTTTTCAGATCGGATTCAGAACACCTGTTTAGAGGAGAGTTATACCATTTGTGCCATTGAAGGGGTGTCTACAACCTTGGATTCATTGGGAAATTGGTCTGAATATGAGTGGGCGCTTGATGGAGAATGGTCAGCACTGACTCCACCTTCACTCCTATCGAACCGGGCAATTATGAACTTATTCTTTCAGATCAGGCCAGCTGTGAATATGCACTTTCATTTGAAAGTAATTGAGGATTGTAGGCTCCTGATCACCATTCCTACAGGTCTTGTCCCTGGAGACGAGGAAAGAAACTTTGTTGTTTACGTCAATGATTTTGTGGATGAGATCAGTGTTTTGATTTATAACCGATGGGGCGAGTTAATTTATCATTGTATAGAGGAAAATGTCCAGAAAATTCCCCATTTTGCGAATGGAATGGATTTGTCAATGGCAAAAAGGTCCCCATAGGCACCTACCCTGTCATTGTCAAATATAAAAGCCAGGACCAAAACCTAGAACAAATCTCAAAAAAGCTATTGTAGTAGTAGAATAAACGCATGATCACATTAATTTCCCCAGCCAAATCACTGGATTTAAGCAGCACTGACATTTCATTATCGACTCAACCTGATTTTCCAAAGGAAATCCAATCCTTGGTTTCCATATGAAGAAAAAGTCCACTTCTGACATCCAAAATTTGATGAAAGTCAGTGAAAACATTGGAGAACTTAACCATGAGAGGTATAGAAATTTTGAAAAAGAGTTTACCCGGGAAAATTTCAAAGCAGGCGCTTTTGACTTTAATGGGGATGTTTACAGAAATATGGATATTGAACATTATTCCTTAAAGGATTTTGAAATTTGCCCAAGAACATCTTAGGATCCTTTCCGGTTTATATACGGATCCTTAAACCCATGGACTTGATCCAACCCTATCGTTGGAGATGGGAATTTCCCTGGAAAATAAAAAAGGGAAAAACCCTTTATGAATTCTGGGGCGAT
>NZ_JAUFQT010000010.1 GCF_030409905.1 Echinicola jeungdonensis | reverse complement strand
ATTGATAAGGCCGCAAAGGCTCGGATGGTATAGGCCCCCCGGCTAAAGCCAAAAAGGTAAATTTCATCCCCAGGCTCATAGTTATGGATCAAAAGCGGTACACCATCCTTGACATTCTTTTCCAGGCCCTGGCCAAGGGCACCACCGGCAAACTTATCATGATAGGAGCCAATGCCCCAGTCATAAAAGACAATTGTTTGGTGCCATTTTGGTCGGTCGAGGCCATGCCCCGGCAAACTGCAGCACATTGGTGGGAAAGTCTTCCTTTATATTTCGCTCCGGCCGGTTCCAGGTGCCATCGGCACAGATAACAATTTTTTTCATGGGTCGATTGGGTTTAAAAGTTCCTTAAAAAATACTGCTTATATTACCTTTTCCTTACTCTTAGATTGAGGTCAATAAATTTAAAAATAAGGTACAAATTTTAGACAATTGCCAGAAGTCCAGTAAACACTTTTTTTATTAACCTGAATTGACAACAATCCACCAAATCAGGATAACAATTCTTAACCTTCTTTTACGGTCTTGCATATGGGCGTGTGGCGATTTTCGAAGCTCCTTCTCTTCCTCACAAGATGAACTTGATTAAGAGATGAAAAACTCGATTTTAAGATTGAACCAGCAATAAGCTATATGCAATGTTGGGGTTAGTAATCTTATTTCAGCAATTTAATTATCTCATTTTCTATATTTTGAAGACTTTCATCTAATTTTTCATTTATTCGATTTCCCAATTTAGACATTTTCTCAATATCTTTTTTTGCTTCGTTATTATCAAATTGAATCCGTTGTTTAGATTTCGCTATGTATTCATTAATACGTTTGTTTAATGCCTTTAATTCTTTGATAAATTTGAATCTATTAAATGACCAATTGAAAATACATTGCTGGAATTTTTCTGAAAAAAATCTACCATTCTTGGAAAATGCTTTTCGAATTCAAAATCTCTTACATCACTTAAGTCAATTATTCTGTTAGAGATTTCAGATTTAACAACTTCAACTTTTTGTCTCCTTGTTTCAAGAAGTTCGATTCTTGCTTTTTTTAACTCAATTTCATTTTGTTTGGCTGAAATTCTTGCGTTAAAAAAAATATTTATTAAGCCCACAATTAGGGATGCTATTGAGGCAATAATGACAACAATAATTTCAGTTTCAATTTCCATAACTTCATATTTTAAGTGGTTTTTAATATTAACCCCAACGTAAAGTGTTTTAAACGCAATCTAGGCAAAAAATAAACTATTTCTTAAGACTATCAAGATTGCGTTTAAACATAGTTGGACGGAGCCGGTGAACTGCTATGGGCATTTGTCTTTCATGGATCTTTTCTTGCGGGAGTTTTCAGGAGGTTCTTTGGTTTCGCTGTTTAAAGCTTCTAGTTTGATTGATGGTTTTGCTGGAAAAAGGCATATTTTTCCCTGGAAACCCTTTCCCTCCAATCTGTTCTTCATGATGTCAATGAACGTCCCGTTTATAAAGTTTCAGGGGCCTTTTTCTTTTGGTGAAGCAATCCCGAACACCATTTTTCCCCGTTTACAGCAGGGGCAAAGGAAGAAGTCCGGGCCCAGTACCTCTTCCAGTATCTCGTAAGTGGTCAGTCCCTGGTAGAAGGAGATGTACCCTGTCTTTTTCAGCAAGCTGAAGCAGGTTTCCATTTTGGTCCTGCTGTTTGCCGAGGCCATGATCCCGTAGTACCTGATCTTGTAAAATCCAGAAGGGAGGATGTGCTGCATAAACCTCCTTACAAACTCGTGGCAGCTGAGGCTCATGGTCCTGTTCCTGTTGTCCCTGTAGTCCTTCCACCTGAAACTGACCGCTTTCCCATCAGTCCATTGGATCCTGCTGTTGCTGATGGCCACGCGGTGGGTATACCTTCCCAGATAGCTGACCACCTGGTTTGCCCCCCTGAAGGTCTTTTTGATGTAGACATGCCAAAACTTTGCATAGGCTTCCCGCCTGAGAAGCCTTGGGTCGGCAAAACAGTTTTGCCTGCTTTTCCGGTATCCTGAGAAGGTTTCCTTCCAACGCCCTGATAAGTTTTTCCATAAATACGCCCCTGTAAATAGCTGACAGTGCCTTCACCGGAACAAAGAACTTTTTATGGGCGACGATCCACTCCTGCCCATCGCTGTCCAGTCCCCCGGCAGGAACAAGCATGTGGATATGTGGATGGTAGGACAGGGACTGTCCCCATGTATGCAGCACCGCCATACAGCCGCTTTCAACCCCCAGAAAAGCGGGGTTCAGGGCAGCCTTTTTCACTGCGGCCGAAGAGGCTTCAAACAGGAGCTTGTAACCATACCGCTGGTTGGTATAAAAAAAGCGGCCTGAGAAAGTCCGGGACGGTGAACACTACGTGAAAGTACCTCACGGCAGCAACCTGCTCCTGAGCTTTTCTACCCATACCTGCTGTTTGATATACTGGCACTTGGGACAATGGCGGTTCCGGCAGCTGTTATAGCTCGTTTTGGTATGGCCACAGCTGTCACATGCCAGGGTATGGGAACCCATTTCAGATGTCCTGCAGGAAATGATGTCCAGATAGGCCTTGTACTGGGCGGTACACGGGCTGTTTCCTGAAAGAAAGGATTCTTTCTGCCCCAGAAGGATATCGGAAAGTTCTACCCCGCTGTTCCTCTTGTTAAGGATATCCATCACAGCTCGTCCAGGGGACTTTTGATCTGTGCCGGATTCAAGTTGGTCACATGCAGGTAAAACCGTAGTGGTCCTGAGGGATTTGTGGCCCAACAGCTCCTGGATTAACCTGACATTGGTTCCCTGCTCAAGAAGGTGCGTGGCAAAGGAGTGGCGAAGGGTATGGAAAGAAGCATGCTTTGTTACCCCTGCGCATTCCATGGCTTTTTTTAAAACGCACTGTGCACTCTTTTCACTGTAGGGTTTGCCAGGTGTCCGGCCTTCGAAAAGATAGGTTTTGGGCCGGTAGTACCTGTAGTATTCCCGGAGCCTTTCCAACAGCCCTTTTGGCAGCAGGGTATACCTGTCCTTATATCCCTTTCCTCCCCTTACTTTCAGCTGCATCCTGTCACTGTCGATATCACAGGGCTTCAGGCTGATCACCTCGTTCAGCCTAGACCGGAGGCGTAGGTGAGGGCCAGCAGGCAATAATGCTTTCTGTTCCTTATGGAGTTCAGTATAAGGGATATCTCCTCTTTCGAAAAAACAGAAGGGAGGAGTTGGGGCCGTCTGGGCCGCTTGATTCTTACCGGATCCCAGCTCCTGCCCAGGACATCTTGAAAAGTATTTTGAACGCACTGATGGTCTGATTCACCCCTGAAGGGGACATTTTGTTGACTTCGACCTTATGGAAAAGGTATTCCTTTAACTTACCAATACTGATCTGTTCGGGGATCTTTCCAAAATGTTTGGAAACTGCCGATACAAGGCTGATGTAGGTACTGATGGTCCTGGGGGAATAGTTCCTGACCAACATTTCCTCATACATCCGTTGACGAAGACTTTTTTTTCCATGATGTTATTTATTTAATGGTAAAACATGGAGTGAATTTAGGGTAAATCACTGAAAATAAATTGGTTAACTGTTCAAAATCAAATAGCTACGACGTAGGAGGTTTTGTTCAACTTACTTATATCTTGTTTTTCAGGTCTTACCCAACCATATGCGTTGGGTATGGGCAGTTTTCCAGGTTTAATTATCAATAAAGGAAATTTGACGTCCTTATTTTTTTCACTTCAAAAGGATTACCACTTTGTAATTTAGCATTAGTAATGAATTGTCCCCGTTTTTGTTTTTTTCTACGAATAGCCTGAATCTGAATAAAAATTCATTTCCTCCCAACCATCAAAAAACTTCCACTACCCGGGCAAACCTTTTAAAAGAATACCGCTATAACCTATTTTTCCCAAAAAGTGAAAAATACCAGATCAGGTAAGCTGATCATTTATTTTTTTGCAAAAATCGGATTGAAAACTTAGTGTTGCGGTCTCCACTACTCAAGGTGAGATTGCTTCATTCCGCTAAGGCTTCATTCGCAATGACGTCTTAGAACATATTTCAGTGACCTTAAATCGTTATCTTGCTACCAAAATCAACTACTTGATACATCTAATGTCTCAAATCTCCCATCTCATATCTATTTCACCCTTCCCAACTCCTCGCCCATCAACATATGCTTAAAGCCATCCCCTTCCCTGGGAGCGGTGAGGGTGAAATTTACCTTATCCTGAAAAACATAATAAAGTCGGAGCCGCCAAAGGCAAAATGGCCCAGCATATCTCCTTTTTTCACCTTATCCCCGGGCTTTAGCTGCTTTTCAAGGTTAACCGAATTGACTACGGCCATGCCTATGGGCAGCAAGGCCACCAGGCCATATTTACTGGTATCCAATATTACACAGCCCCTGGTTTCCACCACCTGCAGCCGATGGAGGAGGGATCAAAACCATATCGCTTATTTTGGGCATCCCACCAAATTTCACCCCCCGAAGGATTCACCCCAGGGATCACCCGGATTTCTTTAATAGTTCCACTCATGGGAAAGTGAAAGCGGTGATAATCACTGATTCCCAAAAAAGAATGGGTAAAGGTCCCCTTAGCAAAGGCATTTTTATAGGCACTTTCTTTTCCTAAAGCTCGGGATGGATTGGACCCTTGCTGATTTTACCGGAACGCCCTCTTTTGAAATAATTTCTGAATTTCCATCAATGTCCCATACTCCCTGTGGGCGGGAATCCGCAAAAGCAGCCACCACTGAAGGATCATCAGGAGAGGCAATGGGCCTTTGGTCCGGGGACTTAAGATGGCGGGCAAAAAACTGATTAAAGGTTTTCCAGTTGGAGGGATCTTCATACCAACCTTTATGCAACCCAAAAGCAGGATCCTCCAGGGCCATTTGATAGTATTCCTCATTCCAGGAGGCCTCCGTTTCTAAAAACCGGGCCCAGGATTGGTCAAAAGTGATAAGCCAGGAGGCAATGGGTTCGGCATACTGTAAGGTGTTTTTGTAATTTCCTTTCCCTTCCAGTTCGGGCAAGGGCTGATCCAGCAAAAAGTAAAAATAAATCAGGCTTTGGCTGGTCTGACTCAAAAGCCCGTTGTAATTGGTTTCCTGCAATAAATCCCAGGGCATACTCCTTTCACAATGCGAAACAAACTTAAAGTATTCCTCCAGGCTTTGGGCAGGGTTGGTCTTTTTATCGGGGTTGATCTGTTGGGCAATTTCCAGGGAGGAAACCAGCATGGATTTTACCTCTGGATTATTTTCCACAATCTCTATCAAAGCCTTAGTGGCTTCACCATAATCCTTTTTTTCCTGAGATTTCGACGGATTGAAGGCCGAAAAAGCAGCCATTATTAGGATAAAAAGCAGTATTTTGAAGTTCAGAAAGGATGGTTTCATGGAAGGCAGGGTTATTTTGGGGGTTTAAAACAGGATATCACATTAACCTAACACAAAGGTCAGGAACGATAATAGGCAGGAACCGGAAGGTGTTTTCCTTCCGGATATATCAAGCAATAAATTAACATTTTATAAAGAGATTTTCAACCGTTGTCCCGCTGTCTCCGACAAGAGACCATAAAAATTGAGTCTAATGCGCTATTTAAACAAGGATTTGAAATCATGGAGAGCAGGTTTGCCTAAAATGGCTCATTATGCAAATATTGACAGAAAGCGGCTTTAGCGGAAAGAAGTGGGCAGTAGTAAGAATTATGCGGCTAAAGCCAAAAGGTGGCGGAGCTTTATTACCAGGATTTAAACCCCGGGTTATGATAGTAATCGCCCCTATCAGGGCTTTTGAACTAGATTCTATAAAGCTAACCTTTGTCAAAGCTATGGGCTCTATACCCTCCGCCATTCGACATTTGTAATGTAAAATCCTTAATAAGCAAAATCTGAAATCCCGGAGAGGGAGAGCAAGTTCCCCTTAAATGGCTCATTGTGCAAATATTGATAGGATGAGCCTTTAGCGAAAAAGGGTGGGCAGTAGTGACTTTTTGCTGGTAAAGCCAGGAGGTAGGGTTGAATTTTTAAGCTAGGGGATAATCACCCCTGGCCTGGATATTTTGCGGGGCTAGGTCTTGCTAAGAATGAAGTTACCCAAAGCCTTATCATGGCTTGAGGGTTTCAAAAAAGTCCATATCAAAACTACCACATATCAACACTTCACCCCCAAGAATTTACCACAAAGCCTTCTTGTCCACTACCACAGAAGTTAGCCCCTAAGGTTAAGGGACAACATTCGGTAGCTCAAAGGCACTTTTATTGACATTGACCTAGCGAATCACCGTGACGCAAGTGGGCATCCAAAGCACCAATCGGAATTTTCATGGTCTTTTGCCCTTGCATTCCAGGCCTATGGCAAATCGTCACCTTACCGTCATTCACCTGGGTGTAGGTTAAAATCGCGAAGCCTCCCCCGAGGGCGATCTCTGAAATGTGGCCTGTAAATCCGCCATCGTCATCAGGATTAGCAAATATCTGAAAAACTAAGTTTCCTTCGGAGTCAAAAAGCTCCCATTGATCATTGGAGATTTTTAGCTGACCATGCGGGACCTCTACTGTGGTATTGTCGAAAATCGGTTGCAGAACCCAGCCTATATCCCTCTGGGGATCAAAACTTAAGGTGGGCACGAATTCGAAATCGAAAACATAGAACCCCAGACCATTGTTGAAGTTTACCGGGTTGTCGGAATCATAGCTAAAACTGCCAGTGTGTACAGTTTCTGAAATTCAAAATCGAAATTGAAGCCTGCAGAGTTGAATGAAAACAGGTAGGTGACAATATTATCTTTCGACATCTGCATTGCCTGTTTGCTTGCATACACCGGGGTTTCCTGGGTGATTGCAGGCCCCTCAAATGGCTGCAGCTAAAATTTAGAATGAGCCCCAAAAGAAGGAGGGGAATAAATAAGTAAGCCTGTAATGTTTTCATAGCGATGCCTCATTTTAGATTAAATCCTTTGCTGAAAGCGTTAATGGAATTACCCTTATCTAAAATGATAGGGCCAAATTATGGCTAAGGCACTAAATTGTATCAGGTTTCCTCTTCTATTTTTTAAAGATTAATCCTAACATTATATTACACCCAAAATTGGAGTATAATATCCAATACCACCCTGCTATAATACAAACACACAGTATTATTTTATATAATATTACCTGCCATTTATTTTAATAAATATTATATAATTTACGTTATTTCACCCTTAACATCAACTAATTAAATAGATAGTATAAAAGGAGGTATATTATGCAGTATTATCGCAAAAATCTACGACTTGCATAATAAACCCATTGGCCGGACGGCTGAGCTGAGGGTCCTTAAAATTTAGCCTACGGTTCTCTATACAAAAATTGGAAAAGAATTTTTAAACAAAATGGTAAACGGTATTTAGGGAAGTACAATACTTTATTATTTCACTTAACATTTTATTTGTTCAAAATCCATACTTTCCTGAAATGGTAAGTATTACATTCATTTCAATGCATTTTTAAACATTATTTTGAGTCGTTTTTCCCTTACCTACTATGGCCCTTCCAATTAGCCTAATTGAACCATCAGGTTCAAAATTTATTCGTTCCCGAATTTTATCTTTTAATTTATCTTGGGAGTTCTTATTTAATGACTGTAAAAAAACCGGGTGCAGGCCCTTGTCCACCAAAAAATGGATTCCAATAATCATCAAAATCTTTAAATACAGTTTCAATTTCAAGAAAAGAAGCTTCAACTTCTACTAGCCCAACCTTTCTCAATTCTTTTGATAAATTTTCTGAATTACAAATAGGAAATCTTTTTCCTTCGTCAAGGTTTTTAGAGGATGAATCAATTTGGCAGGAAGCATCCCAAAAATATCTTAAGAATTCCATTTTTTCAGCATAATCCCATACGTAAGCTGCAATAACTCCCCCTGGCCTGGTTACTCTTTTCATTCCAATAAAGCATTCTCTATATCAGGGAAGAAGTTTAGTGCAAGCCCCGATACTACGACATCAAATCTTTGATCATCAAATGGCAAATCATCAACATTACCGACTTTAAAATCCCGGTTCATTGAAACCCTTTGCTTCGCTTTTTCAATGTATCCGATGGATGTATCTATACCTGATAAGCTTGAGGGGCTCTCATAATTTTCAATGGCCTGGCTCAAGGCCCCCGTTCCACAACCAATATCGAGCCAGTTCTTATGGGAAGGAATATCAAGCCATCGCAAAAATTTAATGGCCATTAACGAACTCCATCTTCCCATAAAATATTCATAAGAATCCCCATCATTCCATTCGTCTTTTATCTGGGTCATAGTTCAAATCATTGTTCAAGTAAGCTTATTTTTCTATATGATATTTCCGAGTATTTATCTCCCAAATCGTTGAACCTGCAGGTTTTTTACCATTATGATTCATCACCAGGAAATCCTTTAAAATTATTTCATTGCTTGAGAATTGTTTTCCGTTATACCGCTCTTATTTTAGAACAATAATTTTATAGGTCTTTATGATCTGGATATAATCTAAAAAATAAGGCCCACTGGGTAAATCTTATCCAATGAAAGGTCCCTGACATTTGATTTTCCACTTTTGAAAATTTAAAACTCAATAGGAATTCATTTCTTCCTCTCCGGTTAAAAATCTCCCAATACTCAACCGATTTTTTTCAAAGAACACCTCTTGGACATATTTTCCCGAAAAGTGAGAAACACCTTTAGAAGTTAATAAAAAGCCCTCATTATTTCAACCCATTCCTCGGGTTACCTATTACCGCTATTCGACATTTGCAATGTCAAAATCCCAATAAATCAGGATTTGTAACCCTGTAGAACAAGGGACTTTTTAATGGCTCATTGTTCAAATATTAATAGAATGGGGCTTTAGCGAAAAAGGGTTGGCAGTAAGTGACTGTTAGGCGGCTAAAGCCAAGAGATGGGTGTGGCTATATTTCCCGGGTTTTGAACCCCGGGTAATATTTTGTAGTCGCCTTTAACAGGGCTTAAATGGGCTCTGGAGTGTATACCTTTGACTGGACAATAAGTTAAGCTCTTTTCTTAAATTTGAAACAATGAGTAATAGAGAAAGGAGAAACATTTGACAAGGCCTTTAAAACGATGGCCGTAGAGCTTCATTTGAATGGAAAAACAAGTACTGAAGTTGGAAGAGAACTTGGGATTGGACCAGACCTGGTCAGGCGTTGGGCCAGGGAATTTAAAGCAAGTGAATCCAGCAGCTTCCCGGAAACGGGAAACAGCATCTAACAGAAGAAGAGAAAGAAATCCTTGCCTTGAAAAAAGCCTGAAAGAAGCCGAACTGGAGCGTGATATTCTAAAAAAGGCAGTAAGCATCTTTTCCAAGGGGGACAACAAATATTCCGGTTCATAAGGGCTCACAGGCACGAGTTTGCTGTTGAAAAGATGTGCAGGGTTTTTAAAGTAAGCAGAAGCGGTTTTTATGGCTGGCTTAACCGAAAACCATCCAAATGTGCTGAGGAGCGAGAAGAAGTATCCAGGGAAATCCATAAAATCTATGCTGAAAGCAAGTGCCGGTATGGAAGTCCGAAGATAACCATTGAGCTTAGGGACAGGGGCTTTTCGGTGTCCAGGCCAAGGGTTGCCAGGATAATGAAAGCAAATGGGCTCAGGAGTGTGATATCGGGGAAGTTCAGTGTCTGTACCACTGAATCTAACCACAGTTTCAGAATCAGTCCGAACCTGCTTAACAGGAACTTCAGCCCTGATGGCCCTGCAAAATCATGGGTATCGGACATTACCTACATCTGGACAGAAGAGGGATGGCTTTACCTGACCATGATCATGGACCTGTATGACCGTAAGATAATCGGATGGTCGATGTCCACCACCATGCATGCCGGGGCAACAGTTATACCGGCATGGCGAATGGCACAGATCAACAGGCCTTTTTTCAGAGACCTGGTTTTCCATTCAGACAGGGGCGTACAATATGCCTGCGGTGAATTCAAGAATGAACTCGATTCTGAAAAGGTGAGGCAGAGCATGAGCAGAAAAGGAAACTGCTGGGACAATGCAGTAGCTGAAAACTTCTTCAAAATCCTGAAATCGGAAACAGGATACCGTAAATACGGATCAGTAATGCAAGCAAAACAGGAAATTTTCGAATTTATTGAAATCTGGTACAATAGGAACAGGAGACACTCCTCACTTGGGTACCTATCACCTGATCAGTTCGGAAAAACCAACAAAAAAATTACCGTATAAAGACTGACCTCGAAATTGTCAGGGTGATTTTTTTTCAATATCGCACTGACAATTTGAGGAGCCCGCGGCAGGCGTTATTATATTAACATAGAGCTTAATCATTTGTCCAGTTTTTTGTTGCAAATCCACTCCACAAATAATACGATAGCGGCCCTTCAGCTCCCATCCCTCCGGGAGGCAGGCGCTCAGGGACCGCATTCGACTCCGTCGCTTGGACGACTCAAATCTCGCTACTCCCTACTATAATAAAAAAAGGCAACAGCATCTTTTAACGGCACCTTTTCTCCTTTGCCCCATCCTCTTTACTAAGCCGTAGCGAACACAGGCGTGGAACCATTAAACTGTAGCCTCCTGCTCTAATAACTCATTTTAGAAACAGAATTTTAACCCTATGTGGTCAACATTATTCCGGCATTTACAATTTACCACTTGCTACTAATATCCTATTACTGGATACTTTTCTAAACTAATTCTGATACCTCAACATTGACCCAATCAACTCCTGGGGATTACGTAAATTTTTGGCTTCGTCATCATCCAACCGGACATGTAGCGCATCTTCCAATCATAGATCAAGCCGCCCACATAAACGGCATCAAATCCCAGGTCATGGACAAAAATCTGCCCCTTCATCTTGGAAAGTGGCTTTACTCCATATTTCCCCATTACCTGGATGATGGTTTTTTATCTTGGTATAATTTGTTTTCATTTTTCTCACATTTTATTCAGGACGTAAACCCCATTCAATTTGTCCTGGTCATATCGGAATCGATGCTAATTGGGCACCCTGGCCCTTATAGCCGGGTGCACCAATTAAACCTCATCCATAAAAACAACCAACTATAGATTATTAATAACCTGAGTTCGACTAATAAAAAAGACCGAAGCAGGGTCGCTATCGTCATTGCGACGACCAAGGGGAGGAAGCAATCTCGTTTTCAAAGACGAGACTGCTTCGTCCTCGTTCTCCTCCTCGCAGTGACGTTTTTAGATTCGAGCTGAGTTAATAAACATACTCCGCCACCTCGGATTCTTCTTCCTCAAGGCTTTTTCCTCTATATGAATTTCCTTTTTCTGGTCTTTCCCAAACCTGGCCAGGATCCGGTCAAACAGGTAATATATAACTGGCACAACTACCATGGTCAGGAACATGGAGGAAATCAGCCCCCCGATCAATGCCCAGGCCAAGCCATTTTTCCACTCCGCACCGGCCCCTGATGCCAATGCAATGGGCAACATCCCAAATACCATGGCCAAAGTGGTCATCAAGATCGACGAAACCGGATTTCCACTGCTTTGACCAAGGCAGCTTTTACCTCCAGTCCAGCTTCTTTCAGCTGATTAGTAAAGTCAACAAGCATAATGGCGTTCTTTGCAACCAGTCCCATCAGCATAGTTAATCCAAGAATACTGAAAATACTTAGCGAGCTGCTGGACATGGCCAGGCCAAAAGAGCCCAATCACCGCCAATGGCAGCGAAAACATTACAACAAAGGATAAACATAATTATCATACAAGACCACCATAATCAGGTAGATCAACAATATCGATGCCAACAAAGCAATTCCCAGGCTTCCAAATCCTTCTTCCTGCATTTTCATATCACCTGCATAGGAAATACTCACCTCTTTTGGAATTTCCAATTGGGCAATTCTCTCCTGAATTTCTGCCCCCACCGTACCGGTTGGTCTACCGGATACCTGGGACTTAACAGTTACAGAAACCAATTCTGTCCTGGCGCTGCAACTCACTAGGGCCTTCTGAAGGGATTACCTTAGCAAATTGCTTCAATTGAATCAACTCTCCCCTGTTATTGACAAATCCTAATGCTTCAATATCCCCGACGGATTTTCTGTCAAACTCATCCATGCGGACATTGATATCATATTCATAATCTCCATCCCGGTATTGGGCATCAGTATTGCCATTGAAAGCCACTTGCATGGTTCCGCCCACCATACTCATGTTCAGGCCAAGGTCCGCCATTTTGGCCCGGTCCACTTCCACCCTGATTCCGGGTTTCCTCCTCCAGGCTGGATTCTATTTTCCGGGTACCAGGGACTTGCTCCATTTCTGCCATAACCTTATCAGAGAAGCTTTTCAGTGTATCCAAGTCAGGGCCTGAAAGCACAATCTGAATGGGAGCATCATTGGCAGTACCGGTAATCCAATGGGAACTGCAGTAAATTCAGCGCCAACTATATTTTCCTCCAGTTGGATTTCTACCTTCCTGGCAAATTCAGGTGCTGTCATATTCCTTTTTTCCGCATCCACCATTTTTACGGTAATCTCTGCCGCATATGGTGTGGCCTGGCTTCCGGACATGCTTCCTGTGGTCTGCCCCACTGTGGTGAACAAACCGGTCACTTCAGGCATTTTGGAAATAAAGTTTTCCACTTCCCGGGTTTTGAAATTGGTTTCTTCCAAAGTGGAAGATTTGGGCAACTCCAACCTCATAATAAATTCCCCTTTGTCACCCTGACTCACAAATTCACTTCCGATAAAGCCATTGCTAACCAGCATAAAGGAAGAACAAACAGCACAAGAGTAACTACCAGTGTAACGATTTTGTTATTAAAGACCATTTCAGGATTCCAGTCAACCAATCCACCACACTGTCCAACATCTTCTCAAAGCCATTGACAATCCGGCCAAATATACTTTTCGGATTGATATGCTCCAGCTTAGAAAAGCGGCTGGTCAACAAGGGTATCAAGGTAAAGGCCACCAACAAACTCATTAAGGTCGCTACGGCCACTGTAATACTAAATTGGGTTAAAATTCCTGCAATCAATCCTCCGGTCATGGAAAGCGGCACAAACACTACCACAATCACCAGGGTAATAGAGGTTACAGTGCCTCCAATTTCCCGGATCCCATCATAGGAAGCTTGTATGGCAGATTTCCCTTTTTCCATATGCCGGTAAATGTTCTCAATTACCACAATAGCATCATCCACCAGGATCCCCACCACCAGTGAAAGAGCCAATAAACTCATCAGGTTCAAGGTAAATCCAGCCAGATACATCAGGGTAAAAGTGGCAATAATGGAAGCAGGCACAGCAATCATTACAATCAAAGCATTCCGGAAACTGTGCAGGAACAAGAGCATAATTGCAGCCACCAACAATACCGCAATCATCAAATCGTGAATCACTGCTTCCGCAGCTTCCAGGGTAAAGTCAGAGGAATCCTGGGAGACCTCAAACTTCAAATCACTTCCCTGGTAAGTGGCTTCCAAATCAGCCAATGCCTCATCAACCCTTTCTGCCACATCCACTGCATTGGCATCCGATTGTTTTTGGATGGTTATCCCAATGGCGCTATTGCCATTCAGCCGACTTAGAATTTCCTCTTCCTTATTGGAGTCAACCACCTCAGCCACATCATTAACTTTTATGGTAGATCCACCCATATTGCTGACCACCAATTCCCGATCTCATTCACGCTGGTGAATTTCCCCGCAAGCCGGATCAAAATCTGTTCATCATCACTTTTTAATTTTCCGGTTGGGAAATCCAGGTTGGCAGAAGTTATGGCCTGGTTGACCTGTAAGGGAGAAATCCCATAAGCTTCCAATTTATTCTGGTTCAGGTTGACCTTACCAGCAGATCCTAACCAATGAAGATTGTCCAAGAATAAGAGATTTGAACCTGGTTTAAAATGATCAGGTAATATATGAAGTATCAGGCCCGCAATATCAATGTAACTCTCCAAGAGGGGTTTACCGAGCCGTACTGATCCTGGTTTGATCCTGATGATTATATTTTTATGTGGAGGAACAGTGAGGGCACAATAGTCAATAGGGGTCAGACAATATCTCCGCTCAACAAGAAGAATTATCACTGGAGGTTCAACCAAAAATTGGGCTGCCTGCCCGGGACCTCCAATTACTTTTGAAACCGTCCCATTTGTTCACCAAGCCCAGGTATCCCTGAATGCAGAGTCCGGCATTTGTTTTGACAACACCCCTGCTGTCATTACTGCTGATATTGATGTTGAACTATCTGATGAAATCAGGATAGAATGGCACCGGGTAACTAATGGAAATTCAGAAAGGATCCCCCAATTTGACGATTTGACTGAAATTTCAGTAGATGAATCTGGGACATACCGGGCTTTTGTAATCAATGAAACCGCAGACCTGCAATGTATCATAGGAACAGATGAAATTGAAGTTTTCAGATCGGATTCAGAACCACCTGTTTTAGAGGAGAGTTATACCATTTGTGCCATTGAAGGGGTGTCTACAACCTTGGATTCATTGGGAAATTGGTCTGAATATGAGTGGTGGCCTTGATGGAGAATTGGTCAGCACTGACTCCACCTTCACTCCTATCGAACCGGGCAATTATGAACTTATTCTTTCAGATCAGGCCAGCTGTGAATATGCACTTTCATTAAGTAATTGAGGATTGTAGGCTCCTGATCACCATTCCTACAGGTCTTGTCCCTGGAGACGAGGAAAGAAACTTTGTTGTTTACGTCAATGATTTTGTGGATGAGATCAGTGTTTTGATTTATAACCGATGGGGCGAGTTAATTTATCATTGTATAGAGAAAATTCCAGAAAATTCCCCATTTTGCGAATGGAATGGATTTGTCAATGGCAAAAAGGTCCCCATAGGCACCTACCCTGTCATTGTCAAATATAAAAGCCAGGACCAAAACCTAGAACAAACCATCCCAAAAAAAGCTATTGTAGTAGTAGAATAACGCATGATCACATTAATTTCCCCAGCCAAATCACTGGATTTAAGCAGCACTGACATTTCATTATCGACTCAACCTGATTTTCCCAAGGAAATCCAATCCTTGGTTTCCATCATGAAGAAAAAGTCCACTTCTGACATCCAAAATTTGATGAAAGTCAGTGAAAACATTGGAGAACTTAACCATGAGAGGTATAGAAATTTTGAAAAAGAGTTTACCCGGGAAAATTCCAAAGCAGGCGCTTTTGACTTTTAATGGGGATGTTTACAGAAATATGGATATTGAACATTATTCCTTAAAGGATTTTGAAATTTGCCCAAGAACATCTAGGATCCTTTCCGGTTTATACGGACTCCTTAAACCCTGGACTTGATCCAACCCTATCGTTTGGAGATGGGAATTTCCCTGGAAAATAAAAAAGGGAAAAACCTTTATGAATTCTGGGGCGATAAAATTGC
>NZ_JAUFQT010000009.1 GCF_030409905.1 Echinicola jeungdonensis | reverse complement strand
AGGCCTCTTTGGAAATAGACATAATTAACCTTTTAGTGACTTAACTAAAGGTTAATTTGTTTTTAGGGTACTTTGAAGTAAAATTCAGAGTACAATTTGTGTAAGGAAAAGTACAATTACTGAATTGAAGGGGTTGATTTTTGGGGTGGTTTTGACAATTGGACACACCTGTCCTGTAATCCTTCTTTCCGGCGGTAGTTTTGTCAAGCAGCTTTGTGATGGGCGGGGATTCCTGTTGGTTTCTTCGTTTGGCAACTGCTACGGCGTTGGCTGCCATAATGCCGAACAGCACGGCCAGCTTTTCCCTTTTATCTCCCTTTACTCGTATTTTAACCAGTCCATAGTGGTTTTTATGGTTGCCGAAAGCCCCTTCCATTGCCGTTGCCCTTTGTTTGGAGACTTCAGCACTCAGAATCTTTTCGGCTTTGTTGTGCGGTTTGGGCCTTTTTTGGGGAAGCGGTGAATATGTCTTTGGAGGTACAATACTTTCTGTTGGCATTGGTGGCATAAATCGGTCGGCACCAGCTGGGAAGTCTGTCCGAAAATCCGGGTATGTTTTACCGTGGATATTTTCAACCGGGTACATTCATTGAAGTTGTTGAAGTCCAGTTTATCGATAAATGATAGCCCGCCTGTCTGAAGGATATGGCTTTCATACCGAACTCCACAGGTTTGTTTTCCTTTCCCGGACGATCGGCCGGAGATAAGGTTTATGGAGGGAAACGATGCGGTCCTTAAGTTCGGAGGGAGGATTTCCCAACAAAACTGCTGCTGGACCAAGACTTTTTTGATGGTCTTCAGACAGGCAAAGTCATTTGGTTTAAGCCCCGCCCCTTGATAAAAGTCTAGGATCTCTTGTAACTGGCCAAGTCCTTTTTCCAACAGGAAGACCAGGGATTTTTTCCTTTTGAGGGTTTCCTTAAAGGATTTGCGTCTTTTACGGAAGTAGCCAAGCTGTTTGGCCTTCTGCTCCCTGTATTTTGACCGGGCCTTTTTATGCCCAATTGTTTACATTTTTGAACAGTTGCTTTTCAAACACCCACTGGCAGCATTCCCAGAGTAGTTTGGGGTCGGTGGGAAACGGACATAACTTTCATAACAGGTGGCATCCATTAATAAGACGTGGCTGTTGTCCACATCCTGTTTCCAGTGATCCATTAGTACCTCTTGGATCTGTTCCCAGTGGCAATGTTCCTCGATGTAGGCCCTGATCCGTGTCATAATGGTAAGGTCCCGGATCTGTGGTCTGCTGCCAATACTTCCCGCAGAAATACTGAAGGCTCCAGTCGGTATTGAAACGCTCTATCAATGGCGGTCTGAGGTATTCAGGTAGGCTTTCAAAAACATCAGGGCAAACATGCCTTGGCACCGAACCACCTTGGGGCACCAGGCCCCTGCAGCTTTTCAGGAACAAGGCTCGAAAGCTTTTCCCATGGCAGGCTGTCATGGATCTGGCCAAGCAAGGAATTCTTGAAAAAGTGATACTTTGGAGAGTATCCGTCAAAGTCTTTGAAAATAGGGAGCTGTATGGTATCTTTCATAGTATTTTTGTCTGCAAACAAAAAATACGAAAAAGAAAACCCCGGAAAAAGCCCTTTTGGACGATTTTCGGGGTTTTTGAGTTATTTTTCGCAACCCTGTTTATTAAGAGTCAGTGATTTAGCTAATTAACAAGAAGCCCTATAGAAAAGGTGGTTTGTGCGGACACAAACACCTTTTTTTACTTATTCCAAAGTCAAAATACAGCCGGAATATTTTCATTTCCATTGAATATTTCACCTTGGAATATGCAGCCTTCCTTCCTGTAAATAAGATATTCGATTCCATTTTGGTCACCGTAATCTATAAGAAAAGAGTATTATGGAATACCTAATCCATGGATTCAGGATTGTATTCCAAATCGTAATCGATCATGGTGGAATCCTCCTCAAGCATGGATGGAACCTCATCCCTTCCAATAACTTCTCTGCGTTCCAGCTCAATTATTACGTCCATTTGCTGGGAAAAGGAGGCATCCTCCTCTCGAAGCCTGTTAAATTCTTCAAGGAGTTCTTCATCACTAAAAGATTCATACCTTTTGATTCTTTCCTCCTTGATTTTTTGTTTTTTCTCTGCCATCAAAGCTTCTTCTCTTTTTTCTAATCGGCTTTCACCGGATTTAATGAATTTGGTACCTTTTTCAGAGCCATAAAAAGGCGCATCTTCCACCAGGATTTCCTCCTGTGTCCCATCAATATGAACCACGGTAAGGGTGTCAAATTTTTCCATGGAATATTCATCCCGGATTCTGTCCAAGACCTTTTCCTCTTGATATTCAAACTGATCCTCATTTGATGACGAGCATGCCACCAAAATGATAAGAGATATAATTATTAATATGTTCCTAGTATTCATAATCATAAGGTTTGGTTACTGATTTAATTAAAATGGATTCAGTATATTTTCTTATCTGGTTTGTCGATCCACATTTGGAATACCTCCTTAGCTCCATTTTGTTTAAAATGGATCATGGGTATTTTCCTGTTTTCAGGGGCAATCGGGAGTTCCTGATAAATAAAATCATCATCAAACCCAGCATTGGCGGCATCCTTTCTGGTATTGGCAAAAAATACGCGCTTAGGTCTTGCCCAATAAATGGCTCCCAGGCACATAGGGCAAGGTTCACAGGAGGAATAAACCTCACAGTCTTCAAGCTGAAAATGTCCAAGTGATTTGCAGGCATCCCGGATGGCCATGATCTCCGCATGAGCAGTTGGGTCATTGGTACTTAGGACACTATTGTTTCCTTTTCAATGACGACCCCCTCTTTTACAACAATACAGCCAAACGGGCCTCCCTTTCCGGAACTCATTCCTTCTTTTGCCAGGGAAATTGCCATTTCCATAAAGGTTCGTTGCTGTTCAGTCATTTGCTTATAATCGGTTTGTTTCCATAATATTAAAAGCCTTTCAAAAGCAATTCAAAACCTCAGGCTTCCTTTATGAAAATAACCATATGATTGGTAAAATGAAAAAATAAAAAGAGATAAATATCCGCAGAATTAAAAGATTTTAGGAGCTAAAGGAATTAAATCGCCTTTTTCTGAAAATTCAAAGCAAATGGATAAGTTGTTAGTTTTGCAAGTCTATGTTAAAATTAAAGTCCTTGGAAAAAAGCATTTATAGGCATTGCAAGCTTGATAGTATAATTCTCCGGGATTTTAAAAGTCCCCTTTTGGGCTTTTTTACAAAAATTTCACAGTGAATTGATTAGAAAATACTTGCAAAGGCTGATCTTCTCCAATCATTTGAAAGTTTTTGGGGCAGAAAACTGAGCAGAGTCAATTTGAAAAGATGCTGGCCATTCTATGGTAATCCGGGTTGGAATAAAATGGGGTCATTCACTTCATCTGCCTGAATGTGCATTCCATTTTGAATGGCAAAAAACCAACTCTAGCTGTTGATTATTTTCTTTTAAGGTAATTTGCTCATTAATCAGTTTTACCCAGTGTTTTTCTTGTCCATTTGCTGGAAGGGTGATCCCAATCAGTAGGAGTATCCCAATACTAATTTTCAGACAATAGCTCATCAAGTTTAGCTTTAAGCCCCAAAAGTTTTGCGTCAAAATTCTTAGAATCCAGCAAGGACATATATTGGATATTTCCCTCCAGATCAACTAATATATTGGAGGCAAGCATTACTTCATCCCGGGCCAAGTCGGGCAATACGTCCTCAGGGGCAAAAACTTGCCGCCACAGTCCCATCTTCATCCAATATTACCGGAAGCTAAAATTGAAACGGTCTTGCAGTTTTTCTTTTACCAGGGAAGCAGGTTCTTTCACATCGATAATGAGGACTTTGACATTTTTATTTCTGTAATTCTGGGCTAGCTCTTCAAGATAGGGAGCTTCGGCATTGCAAAACGGACACCAGGTAGTAGCAATATGGATGACCAAATAGCCGCCTTTGAAATCTTCAGAGGAAATAGTATTGCCTTCCAGATCCACTAATGTGAAATCCGGAAGTTCCATTCCCTTGGAGTCCATTGATTCGGTCTGGCCTTGTGCCCATAAAGGCAGACTAATCAAATAAAGGACTAATATGGATATTTTATAATTCATTGATGTATAGCGTTTTATGTCTGTAAATATAATCAATATTTAAATGATTTTTCTGGATTTCAATGATCTTCAAACCGGAAAAACCTGTTGAAATAATGAATAGAGAAATTTATTAGGAGATCAAGTTAAATTTCTTTTGAACCGATATAATGATAATAATATTTTATTCTATAAAACATTGAAATACAGTTATTTAAACTTTGTTTTATTTGATTAGGGGGTAAAAGAATTAATTTTGATAATACTTAAAAACCTGCTGGTATTAAAAAATTGTATCCATATTTTCATTAAAAAATTAACCCAAAACAACCATGAAAGGCTTAGTTATTTCCTAACAGCTTCAATTTCGCTGTTTATTTTGGCTTGTTCTGAGATTGAAGAAGAAGCAGCGTATGTGGGTGTTCCCAAAATTTCTTTGGGTTCTTATGAATAGGGGAATTTGGCTGATGAATGGGCTCGTAAAGGTGGTACCCAAAACAGTCAACCAGTTTTTGCCTTTTCTGATCCAAGTAGCCCTGTGGAAGGGTCTTCAGCCGGTCTAATAAGGGGCCAAAGGGAATTTCAATGAGTTTGCATGCAGAGGAACTTATAGCGGGGAATGCTTATACCATCTGGTTTGTAATATTCAATGCCCTGAAAATTGTGCCACCAGTCCATGCGGTGAACCAGACATTTTTAATCCTGAAACCATGACAGATGTTTCCTTGGAGGAGGAAATATCGCAGGAAATTCCTCTATAACCATAAGTGGCCATAAAAAAGTAGGAGACTTGTCTGGATCTGCTATGCCTTTTTTAATGACTTGTTGGGATTAGATATTCCGATATTCGGCTTAATAGACCCTTGGGTGCAGAAGTGCATTGGTGCTTCGAAGTCATGGTCCAAAAGTACCTGCTAATATGCCGGATTTAATCAATTCATTTGATGGAGGATGTACCACTTTTCTCGATGCTGGTCAGGTTACTGATGACCTGGAGAATGTGCCGATTCCCATTTCGCTATTTTCAACCTTAAAAAACATTTTGTCTTAAGGGCGGGCAAAAAAGCTCGCCTTTTTTTACCCATTTCAAATTGAAAAAAGTGGTTTCTATTTCTAATACTGATTGAATTCCCTATTTCTTCAAAAGTGTGAAATTATTCACCTTAAGTAGGGGCTAATATGAGGTAGAAGATACCGGCGGTGTATTTGATAGGGATTATTCCATCTTTTCCTGAAGCGTTAGAAAAAATAACAGGGTTATCTGAACTTTGGTTATTCATGGAAGCCTAATGTGAATCGCTTTCAGAATTCTACCTTAGCTAGGTAATCAAAGAGAATTATTGTGTACACTCAGTTGACAGATGAATTGATGTCCAATTATCAAATGTAATTTTTAATAACAGTAAATCTATAAAATTCGATTCGGCAATTACCAACTGAAGTTTTCTTGTGACCAATTTTATCTCACTAACTTGATTAAGTTGAGTAATAAAGAAAATCATAATCCCAAGATCAGCTTATAAGGATTAATGATAAAATGAGAGGTCACCTAAATCTCCATCAGTAGCAACAGCTGCTGGATATTCTTTCCCGGTGTAATGATCTCGTGCATACCAATTTGAATTTTACAATCCCCAATTTAAGATATGGATTAGTGAAGGTGATTTTCCACTAATTGAGGATACATACAATGGCTCCATTGGAAAAGAAAGCCCTTTCCAAAAGCTTTAAGTAAAGCTTCCTTTCTTGTCTAAAATTGAATAAATATTTCGGTCTTTTTTCCTGAGTAATTTCTTTATTAACCTGATTTCCCTCTTAAAAAAAAATACGGATAAAATGATCATAAGAAACATCATGTCGAATTTGCTCAATTTCGATCCTAACATTCCGATTTTAGAAAAATCTAAAAGGGCTTTGTTGCTGGAATGTGATAGATCGAAATTGATGTTTTCCCAACCAATTTCTGGTCTTAATTGGGGTTCCCATATTTAATAATCAAATTGAATTTGATCGGGTTTTATCTCTATATAAAAGCCCAAGATTTGACGTAACAATCCACGTGCAGCAATTGATTGGATTTTATTTTTTTCAAAATGAAGCCTTCCAACCTTTTCAAGCTCCTCAATAGAAAGTATTGATGTTAAATATTTTCTTTGCCTTCACCTAAATCAAGGGAGAATCGCCAAATATGAACCGTGCCTTTAGGGGTGACATAATTGGAATCGAATGTTGTCAATGAACTAGATGTTTGGTATTTTACTTTCTTTTTTCTAGTTGCATCAGTATCCCATTTTGGGTCTGAGGTTTAATAATTGGGCCATTTCCACCACTTGATCCGGCACCAATTTTAGCCGCCAAAATTGAGAGATTGAAGCGATAACCATAACCCCCTCTAACCAGGCATAATGCTGACCAATACATGAACGTGGACCTTCACTGAATGGAAAATACTCATATTTTGATTTTTGTCGATTAGTGGAAGGTGCCCAAGATTGAGGATTGAACTTCATGGGGTCTTTATGAAACTTGAATCGTGATGTATCAGGTAAGGGCTCATCAAGACAATGGTTCCCTTAGGAATGAAATAATCGCCGATTGTTAAATTTGAACGGGCTTCTCGGACGATAACATAAATAGGGGGTATAACCGCATTGCTTCTGTGAAAACCATTTGGTAAATTTCAACTTTGGATAATCATCCAAAGTAGGTTGCCGACCTTGTAATACTTGGTCGACTTCTTCATGTAATTCTTCCTCAGCTAGTGGATTTTGCGAAAGGAGGTACCAGGTCCAGGTAAGAGCAAGGGAAGTAGTGTCAAATGCGGTGAGTAATAGAGTAAGGGCTTCATCCCGGATTTCCTCATTGCTGATCCCACGATCTTTTTTATTTGTTTCTTGGGCTAAAAGTAGCAGGGAAAGTAAATCACCTTTGTAATTTAGTTTTCCGGCGCTCTTCAATAATTTTATAAATGATTTTATCCAATCGACTTTTTGCTTTAAAAAATCTAATAGAGCCTGGAAGAGGAAGCTTAAGCAAATATTCCGCAAATGGAAGGGTTACCCTTCCAAAAATATCCATTATAGATTCAAATTCCTGATTAATTTCTGCAGCTTCTTCTTCTAAATCAACACCAAACATGGTCTTTCCAGCAATTCCGGTACTCATTCTGACCATTTCTTTAAAAATATCCACCGATGTCCCATTTTCCAGCCGTTCATTAACCTTGAGGCAAATTCTGACATGACAGGGGAATAAATGTCCATCATTTCCGGTGAAATGCCGGTTGCATTATTCGCGAATGGTGCTTATGAAAATCCCCTTCACTAGTAAGCAATCCCTCTCCTAATAGTTCTTTTGCCATTTTTAGGGGCCTACCTTTGACGAAATTATCCTGTTGTGTGGAAAGCACTTCTTTGATAAAGTCCGGGTGATTTAACAGTAAAATTCGAAGATGTCCTATTTTAAATTGAGCAATATCTCCATATTGCTCAATTTAAAATAGGACATCTTCGAATTTTACTGTTAAATCACCCGGACTTTATCAAAGAAGTGCTTTCCACACAACAGGATAATTTCGTCAAAGGTAGGCCCCTAAAAATGGCAAAAGAACTATTAGGAGAGGGATTGCTTACTAGTGAAGGGGATTTTCATAAGCACCATTCGCGAATAATGCAACCGGCATTTCACCGGAAAATGATGGACATTTATTCCCCTGTCATGTCAGAATTTGCCTCAAGGTTAATGAACGGCTGGAAAAATGGGACATCGGTGGATATTTTTAAAGAAATGGTCAGAATGAGTACCGGAATTGCTGGAAAGACCATGTTTGGTGTTGATTTAGAAGAAGAAGCTGCAGAAATTAATCAGGAATTTGAATCTATAATGGATATTTTTGGAAGGGTAACCCTTCCATTTGCGGAATATTTGCTTAAGCTTCCTCTTCCAGGCTCTATTAGATTTTTAAAGCAAAAAGTCGATTGGATAAAATCATTTATAAAATTATTGAAGAGCGCGGGAAAACTAAATTAGACAAAGGTGATTTACTTTCCCTGCTACTTTTAGCCCAAGAAACAAAATAAAAAAGATCGTGGGATCAGCAATGAGGAAATCCGGGATGAAGCCCTTACTCTATTACTCACCGCATTTGACACTACTTCCCTTGCTCTTACCTGGACCTGGTACCTCCTTTCGCAAAATCCACTAGCTGAGGAAGAATTACATGAAGAAGTCGACCAAGTATTACAAGGTCGGCAACCTACTTTGGATGATTATCCAAAGTTGAAATTTACCAAAATGGTTTTCACAGAAGCAATGCGGTTATACCCCCCTATTTATGTTATCGTCCGAGAAGCCCGTTCAAATTTAACAATCGGCGATTATTTCATCCTAAGGGAACCATTGTCTTGATGAGCCCTTACCTGATACATCACGATTCAAGGTTTCATAAAGACCCCATGAAGTTCAATCCTCAATCTTGGGCACCTTCCACTAATCGACAAAAATCAAAATATGAGTATTTTCCATTCAGTGAAGGTCCACGTTCATGTATTGGTCAGCATTATGCCTGGTTAGAGGGGGTTATGGTTATCGCTTCAATCTCTCAATTTGGCGGCTAAAATTGGTGCCGGATCAAGTGGTGGAAATGGCCCAATTATTAAACCTCAGACCCAAAAATGGGATACTGATGCAACTAGAAAAAAGAAAGTAAAATATGACCAAACATCTAGTTCATTGACAACATTCGATTCCAATTATGTCACCCCTAAAGGCACGGTTCATATTTGGCGATTCTCCCTTGATTTAGGTGAAGGCAAAGAAAATATTTAACATCAATACTTTCTATTGAGGAGCTTGAAAAGGTTGGAAGGCTTCATTTTGAAAAAAATAAAATCCAATCAATTGCTGCACGTGGATTGTTACGTCAAATCTTGGGCTTTTATATAGAGATAAAACCCGATCAAATTCAATTTGATTATTAAATATGGGAAACCCCAATTAAGACCAGAAATTGGTTGGGAAAACATCAATTTCGATCTATCACATTCCAGCAACAAAGCCCTTTAGATTTTTCTAAAAATCGGAATGTTAGGATCGAAATTGAGCAAATTCGACATGATGTTTCTTATGATCATTTTATCCGTAATTTTTTTTTAAGAGGGAAATCAGGTTAATAAAGGAAATTACTCAGGAAAAAAGACCGGAAATATTTATTCAATTTTAGACAAGAAAGGAAGCTTTACTTAAAGCTTTTGGGAAAGGGCTTTCTTTTCCAATGGAGCCATTGTATGTATCCTCAATTAGTGGAAAATCACCTTCACTAATCCATATCTTAAATTGGGGATTGTAAAATTCAAATTGGTATGCACGAGATCATTACACCGGGAAAGAATATCCAGCAGCTGTTGCTACTGATGGAGATTTAGGTGACCTCTCATTTTATCATTAATCCTTATAAGCTGATCTTGGGATTATGATTTTCTTTATTACTCAACTTAATCAAGTTAGTGAGATAAAATTGGTCACAAGAAAACTTCCAGTTGGTAATTGCCGGAATCGAATTTTATAGATTTACTGTTATTAAAAATTACATTTGATAATTGGACATCAATTCATCTGTCAACTGAGTGTACACAATAATTCTCTTTGATTACCTAGCTAAGGTAGAATTCTGAAAGCGATTCACATTAGGCTTCCATGAATAACCAAAAGTTCAGATAACCCTGTTATTTTTCTAACGCTTCAGGAAAAGATGGAATAATCCCTATCAAATACACCGCCGGTATCTTCTACCTCATATTAGCCCCTACTTAAGGTGAATAATTTCACACTTTTGAAGAAATAGGGAATTCAATCAGTATTAGAAATAGAAACCACTTTTTTCAATTGAAATGGGTAAAAAAAGGCGAGCTTTTTTGCCCGCCCTTAAGACAAAATGTTTTTTAAGGTTGAAAAATAGCGAAATGGGAATCGGCACATTCTCCAGGGTCATCAGTAACCTGACCAGCATCGAGAAAAGTGGTACATCCTCCATCAAATGAATTGATTAAATCCGGCATATTAGCAGGTACTTTTGGACCATGACTTCGAAGCACCAAATGCACTTCTGCACCCCAAGGGTCTATTAAGCCGAATATCGGAATATCTAATCCCAACAAGTCATTAAAAAAAGGCATAGCAGATCCAGACAAGTCTCCTACTTTTTTATGGCCACTTATGGTTATAGAGGAATTTCCTGCGATATTTCCTCCTCCAAAGGAAACATCTGTCATGGTTTCAGGATTAAAAATGTCTGGTTCACCGCATGGACTGGTGGCACAATTTTCAGGGGCATTGAATATTACAAACCAGATGGTATAAGCATTCCCGCTATAAGTTCCTCTGCATGCAAACTCATTGAAATTCCCTTGGCCCCCTTATTAGACCGGCTGAAGACCCTTCCACAGGGCTACTTGGATCAGAAAAGGCAAAAACTGGTTGACTGTTTTGGGTACCACCTTTACGAGCCCATTCATCAGCCAAATTCCCTATTCATAAGAACCCAAAGAAATTTTGGGAACACCCACATACGCTGCTTCTTCTTCAATCTCAGAACAAGCCAAAATAAACAGCGAAATTGAAGCTGTTAGGAAAATAACTAAGCCTTTCATGGTTGTTTTGGGTTAATTTTAAATGAAAATATGGATACGAATTTTTTAATACCAGCAGGTTTTTAAGTATTATCAAAATTTAATTCTTTTACCCCCCTAATCAAATAAAACAAAGTTTAAATAACTGTATTTCAATGTTTATAGAATAAAATATTATTATCATTATATCGGTTCAAAAAGAAATTTAACTTGATCTCCTAATAAATTTCTCTATTCATTATTTCAACAGGTTTTTCCGGTTTGAAGATCATTGAAATCCAGAAAAATCATTTAAATATTGATTATATTTACAGACATAAAACGCTATACATCAATGAATTATAAAATATCCATATTAGTCCTTTATTTGATTAGTCTGCCTTTATGGGCACAAGGCCAGACCGAATCAATGGACTCCAAGGGAATGGAACTTCCGGATTTCACATTAGTGGATCTGGAAGGCAATACTATTTCCTCTGAAGATTTCAAAGGCGGCTATTTGGTCATCCATATTGCTACTACCTGGTGTCCGTTTTGCAATGCCGAAGCTCCCTATCTTGAAGAGCTAGCCCAGAATTACAGAAATAAAAATGTCAAAGTCCTCATTATCGATGTGAAAGAACCTGCTTCCCTGGTAAAAAGAAAAACTGCAAGACCGTTTCAATTTAGCTTCCCGGTAATATTGGATGAAGATGGGACTGGGCGGCAAGTTTTGCCCCTGAGGACGTATTGCCCGACTTGGCCCGGGGATGAAGTAATGCTTGCCTCCAATATATTAGTTGATCTGGAGGGAAATATCCAATATATGTCCTTGCTGGATTCTAAGAATTTTGACGCAAAACTTTTGGGGCTTAAAGCTAAACTTGATGAGCTATTGTCTGAAAATTAGTATTGGGATACTCCTACTGATTGGGATCACCCTTCCAGCAAATGGACAAGAAAAACACTGGGTAAAACTGATTAATGAGCAAATTACCTTAAAGAAAATAATCAACAGCTAGAGTTGGTTTTTGCCATTCAAAATGGAATGCACATTCAGGCAGATGAAGTGAATGACCCCAATTTTATTCCAACCCGGATTACCATAGAATGGCCAGCATCTTTTCAAATTGACTCTGCTCAGTTTTCTGCCCCAAAAACTTTCAAAATGATTGGAGAAGATCAGCCTTTGCAAGTATTTTCTAATCAATTCACTGTGAAATTTTGGTAAAAAAAGCCAAAAGGGGACTTTTAAAATCCCAGGAGAATTATACTATCAAGCTTGCAATGCCTATAAATGCTTTTTTCCAAGGACTTTAAATTTTAACATAGACTTGCAAAACTAACAACTTATCCATTTGCTTTGAATTTTCAGAAAAAAGGCGATTTAATTCCTTTAGCTCCTAAAATCTTTAATTCTGCGGATATTTATCTCTTTTATTTTTTCATTTTACCAATCATATGGTTATTTTCATAAAGGAAGCCTGAGGTTTTGAATTGCTTTTGAAAGGCTTTTAATATTATGGAAACAAACCGATTATAAGCAAATGACTGAACAGCAACGAACCTTTATGGAAATGGCAATTTCCCTGGCAAAAGAAGGAATGAGTTCCGGAAAGGGAGGCCCGTTTGGCTGTATTGTTGTAAAAGAGGGGGTCGTCATTGGAAAAGGAAACAATAGTGTCCTAAGTACCAATGACCCAACTGCTCATGCGGAGATCATGGCCATCCGGGATGCCTGCAAATCACTTGGACATTTTCAGCTTGAAGACTGTGAGGTTTATTCCTCCTGTGAACCTTGCCCTATGTGCCTGGGAGCCATTTATTGGGCAAGACCTAAGCGCGTATTTTTGCCAATACCAGAAAGGATGCCGCCAATGCTGGGTTGATGATGATTTTATTTATCAGGAACTCCCGATTGCCCCTGAAAACAGGAAAATACCCATGATCCATTTTAAACAAAATGGAGCTAAGGAGGTATTCCAAATGTGGATCGACAACCAGATAAGAAAATATACTGAATCCATTTAATTAAATCAGTAACCAAAACCTTATGATTATGAATACTAGGAACATATTAATAATTATATCTCTTATCATTTGGTGGCATGCTCGTCATCAAATGAGGATCAGTTTGAATATCAAGAGGAAAAAGTCTTGGACAAAGAATCCGGGGATGAATATTCCATGGAAAAATTTGACACCCTTACCGTGGTTCATATTGATGGGACACAGGAGGAAATCCTGGTGAAGATGCGCCTTTTATGGCTCTGAAAAAGGTACCAAATTCATTAAATCGGTGAAAGCCGATTAGAAAAAGAGAAGAAGCTTTGATGCAGAGAAAAAACAAAAAATCAAGGAGGAAAGAATCAAAAGGTATGAATCTTTTAGTGATGAAGAACTCCTTGAAGAATTTAACAGGCTTCGAGAGGAGGATGCCTCCTTTTCCCAGCAAATGGACGTAATAATTGAGCTGGAACGCAGAGAAGTTATTGGAAGGGATGAGGTTCCATCCATGCTTGAGGAGGATTCCACCATGATCGATTACGATTTGGAATACAATCCTGAATCCATGGATTAGGTATTCCATAATACTCTTTTCTTATAGATTACGGTGACCAAAATGGAATCGAATATCTTATTTACAGGAAGGAAGGCTGCATATTCCAAGGTGAAATATTCAATGGAAATGAAAAATATTCCGGCTGTATTTTGACTTTGGAATAAGTAAAAAAAGGTGGTTTGTGTCCGCACAAACCACCTTTCTATAGGGCTTCTTGTTAATTAGCTAAAATCACTGACTCTAATAAACAGGGTTGCGAAAAAATAACTCAAAAACCCCGAAAATCGTCCAAAAGGGCTTTTTCCGGGGTTTTCTTTTTCGTATTTTTTGTTTGCAGACAAAAATACTATGAAAGATACCATACAGCTCCCTATTTTCAAAGACTTTGACGGATACTCTCCAAAGTATCACTTTTTCAAGAATTCCTTGCTTGGCCAGATCCATGACAGCCTGCCATGGGAAAAGCTTTCGAGCCTTGTTCCTGAAAAGCTGCAGGGGCCTGGTGCCCAAGGTGGTTCGGTGCCAAGGGCATGTTTGCCCTGATGTTTTTGAAAGCCTACCTGAATACCTCAGACCGCCAATTGATAGAGCGTTTCAATACCGACTGGAGCCTTCAGTATTTCTGCGGGAAAGTATTGGCAGCAGACCAACAGATCCGGGACCTTACCATTATGACACGGATCAGGGCCTACATCGAGGAACATTGCCACTGGGAACAGATCCAAGAGGTACTAATGGATCACTGGAAACAGGATGTGGACAACAGCCACGTCTTATTAATGGATGCCACCTGTTATGAAAGTTATGTCCGTTTCCCCACCGACCCAAACTACTCTGGGAATGCTGCCAGTGGGTGTTTGAAAAGCAACTGTTCAAAAAATGTAAACAATTGGGCATAAAAAGGCCCGGTCAAAATACAGGGAGCAGAAGGCCAAACAGCTTGGCTACTTCCGTAAAAGACGCAAATCCTTTAAGGAAACCTCAAAAGGAAAAAATCCCTGGTCTTCCTGTTGGAAAAAGGACTTGGCCAGTTACAAGAGATCCTAGACTTTTATCAAGGGGCGGGGCTTAAACCAAATGACTTTGCCTGTCTGAAGACCATCAAAAAAGTCTTGGTCCAGCAGCAGTTTTTGTTGGAAAATCCTCCCTCCGAACTTAAGGACCGCATCGTTTCCCTCCATAAACCTTATCTCCGGCCGATCGTCCGGGGAAAGGAAAAACAAACCTGTGGAGTTCGGTATGAAAGCCCATATCCTTCAGACAGGCGGGCTATCATTTATCGATAAACTGGACTTCAACAACTTCAATGAATGTACCCGGTTGAAAATATCCACGGTTAAAACATACCCGGATTTTCGGACAGACTTCCCAGCTGGGTGCCGACCGGATTTATGCCACCAATGCCAACAGAAAGTATTGTACCTCAAAGACATATTCACCGGCTTCCCCAAAAAAGGCCCCAAACCGCACAACAAAGCCGAAAAGATTCTGAGTGCTGAAGTCTCCAAACAAAGGGCAACGGCAATGGAAGGGGCTTTCGGCAACCATAAAAACCACTATGGACTGGTTAAAATACGAGTAAAGGGAGATAAAAGGGAAAAGCTGGCCGTGCTGTTCGGCATTATGGCAGCCAACGCCGTAGCAGTTGCCAAACGAAGAAACCAACAGGAATCCCCGCCCATCAACAAAGCTGCTTGACAAAAAACTACCGCCGGAAAGAAGGATTACAGGACAGGTGTGTCCAATTGTCAAAACCACCCCAAAAATCAACCCCTTCAATTCAGTAATTGTACTTTTCCTTACACAAATTGTACTCTGAATTTTACTTCAAAGTACCCTAAAAAAAATTAACCTTTTAGTTAAGTCACTAAAAGGTTAATTATGTCTATTTCCCAAAGAGGCCTCTATATCAACCAC
>NZ_JAUFQT010000008.1 GCF_030409905.1 Echinicola jeungdonensis | reverse complement strand
TTTTCCAGCTTCCTAACCTTTCCATCAAAGGAGGGTGGGAATAGTTGACAAAAACGTGCAAGGGATGTGGATTGATTTGGTTTAGTGTTTTGACCGAAAGCGTTTTTAATGCACTGGCCAATGGCTTGCCATCATATGTTTCCTTGGCAAATCGCTCCGCTTCAAATTCGTTTTTCCGGCTAAGCAAATTCATAAATATTCCCAACACGGTACTTATTGGGGAAAACAGTAAGGCAAAACCTATCAAGTTTAAATGGACTGCCCACCTATCACCTCCCATAGCTTGGCTGATTTCTGGGTTATTGACGAATAAAGAAAGCAACAAAAGCATCACCCCTAATTGCAGGATACTTATCACCAAGCTTTGGATGATGTGCTTTTTCTTGAAGTGCCCTATTTCATGGGCCAGGACTGCTACCAATTCCTCTGGTTTGTGTTGCTCCACCAGGGTATCAAAAGAACCACCTTTTTCTTTTTGCCAAAACCGGAAAAAAAGGCATTTGCCTTAGTGGACCGTTTGCTTCCATCCATTACAAAAACATTTTCCAACGAAACCCCACGGAGGAAGCATATTCCATGATTTTACTTTTCAGCTCCCCTTCTTCCAGAGGAGTTATTTATTGAACAAAGGCAAGATCCATGAAGTGTAAAACATATTGATCAAAACCATGAAAACAGCAGCTACCCCCAAAAGTAAAGCCAGAAACCTTCCCCCAATTCCTGTATCAACCAAAGTAAAAGGGCAAGCAGCCCCCACCTATTAATATCCCAACCAAATAACCTTTTACTTTATCTCCAAAAAAGTTTTCCGGGTGGTTTTATTAACCCAACTCTTCTTCAATTTTAAAGTATGGTAATAATCAAATGGGATGGAAAGCAAATCAGAACCAATAAAAGCAAGCCAAAAAACAAGGGATTGTAAGATCATTGGATCTACCCATTGGCTAACCCATTGATCCAGCAAACCAAAACCACCCCAGATTACATCCCCAAGGTGATGACCAAGGAAAACGAGCCACTTATTAGGCCAAAATAATAATTGGTTTTTTGATAAGATTTGGCCTCCTGAAGTTTTTCTTGATCCAAAAATTTTGAAGGGTAGCAGGTACTTGGGGTACCTTTTGACGAACATTTAACCAGGAAGTGAATTTATCAAACAAAAATCCAAGGGTAATCAACCGATCATCAAGTATTTTAAACTTTCTGCGCTCATTCGGCAAATCTACTAAAATTTGGGACAGGGAAGAATAGTGTCCCTCAACCTTGGTGCCCCAGGGTTCTTCCTATCTGGAAGACTGAAAGAAATGCTAATTTCATGAGCCCCACCGGACTGAATACCTAATTGGGAAACCGTATAATCAAAACTATAACCAATATCCATTCCGGTTGGCAAACTCAAGCCCAGCAAAACCACCAACGCATCCCGATTAGATTCCTGGTTAATTGGTTTATAAGGAAGCCCTCTATACCAAAAACCCACAATCAAGGGTTCCGCATAAAGGTAAGCCCTACATCCAGTTGCTCAAATGGCCTTGCCGTTTATAGTTAAGGGTTGGGGTGATATACCTTTGTTTGTAAGTATGGGTAAAATCCCTTTTCATAGCACCATGGCCCAGGGGAATCCGTAACCTGCATGACCGGAAAACTTGACCGGCAATTTGCTTTCCCCATCAAAAAAGACTGGTTGGGTTGATTAACATGGTGGGCTGAAGCCCCCAGCCAAAAATTTTCAGTAAAAAAAGCCCTCCAAATGATAAGGAGAGCATATCAATCGGATCCCCAACCCATTCAGGTTCCCATCTCCTGGCATAGGCGGTGCGAATGGATCATTGGGATCTATTTGATTGGCAAAAACCAAATTTTCATAAAAGCCAATATCTCTGCGGATATAGCTGGCTTGAAATCCAGGCCTGAAATACATGGACTCGGCCATTTAAGTTCATAAGCATAATCCCCGAATGGTTAAGGACTTTAAATTTGCTGCCCCTTCAGTATCATTCATCACCATCACCCCTACACCACTATTATACCTTTCCAAAAGGTATCATAATAAACAGAGAATGTTTTTAAATTGGGCATCCAGTCCCAGGCCATTGGGTTCGGTAATTGGCACCGATTCTACCTTGCAAATCTGAACCGGCAAAGCGCGGGATTTAAATATAAAGGAGCTGCATAATATTGAGTATATTGTGGATCTTGGGCATAAGCATCACCTGTATAAATAATATACATCAAAACAAAAAAAAACAATATATATAAAAGACCTAAACAATTTTTTGTTCGTTTATTTGAGTAACATGTGTTTATTAAACGACATGATAAGACAGGTGTTTTATCCTGGTAAAAGTAAATTATGAAAAGGAATCGTCCCAACATAACAAAAAAACATTTTTTACTGTCCTAATATTGGTATTTTTCATACCTTTTACCCCAATATACAGCTATTCACAGGGATATATGAAAACGAATGGGTTTTTGGGTACTGTGGCACCAGCCAGGATAATAATTATATTTCATTTGGAAAAGGTGAAAATCCTACCGTCCTCAGTTTACCAGGTTCTCACCTTTGGGTACCGGCAATGTAGCCTTAGCTATTGACCCCATCACTGGTGAAACACTATTTTACACCGATGGGGCTTTGGTTTATAATTATTTAAATGAACCTATGCAAGGTGTGGTAGGCGAATTGGGAGGAATGGAAGATGAAAGGCAAACAGTTGCCATCGCTGAATTGGATTTTGAACCTCAAGGGGGAATAGATTATTTTACACCTTTTACATTACCCCTGGAGGACAATTGGAATATGCCATCATGGACATGAACGACCAAGGAGGAGCCCCCTCCAACCAACCTCCAGCAGGATCAGTTTTCTCCTGGGGGCACCATAGGCCCATCCGAAGGCCCTATTATTGTAATAAAAGCACCAGGCCAGCCAAGTTTCCTCATCAGTTTTGAAATGGGCAAGTGATATCCAGGGAAATCCTTGATCAAGAAGGGCAATTCGGAGCCCCCCGGTCCACTCCCTTGGATTTCACTCCTAAGGCAATTTATTACGAGGAAGTCACCAATACTTTATTATTCATACCTGAGGAACCTGGAATAAACATCACTCTTGTCAACATCAACCCAACACGGGTTCATTTGGATCCCACTTCGAAATCCAGCAATCAGCAGGTCCTGAAACAATTGAAGGAGTGGTTGTTTCCCCAAATACAGATTATTTTTATTATAGCCAGGGAGACCAGATACTAAGAGTTCCTGCCAGTGGATTTTGATGGAACGCCAGAAGCTATCCCGTTAAATAATCCCGTAAAAATGTTTATGACCTCAAATTTGGACCGGATGGTAAACTATATTATATCTATCAAGAGGAAAACAGTGATGCTTTTTTAGTTGGAACAGTCAATAACCCAGAAGAGGAGGACCTGCTTAATGTAGAGGTGGATGAAGACCCTTTCCAGGGAACTGATTTTTGTGGATCTATATTTCCCCATTTTGCTCCAGATATGGATGGCATTAGTGGAACGGTGGATTTTTCTGGTCCCCAAATCCCCTTGCATGAATAATCCCCTGCAGTTGACTTCAAATATAATTCCACCAAATATTCCAGTAGAAACCTATGAGTGGACGATTAATCCGGCCCCAACAGATCAAGATGGTGAGGAACTTGAGTTAGATTTAAATGAGGAACATCTTCTTTTACCCGCAGCGGCCACCAATGAACAAAACATTAACGTTTCACTGGTGGTAGAATTTGGAGATGGTAGTAAGGATTCAGTAGCCTACCCCATTACCTTGCAGGAAAACAACCTTCAGGCCAACTTTATGCCCTCAGATACAACTACCTGTAACCATGTGTTGACCTGAATGAATGCTGGATGTCTCCAGTGGTGAGGAAGGCCAGGGTGGGGGAACTGGAGGTGGAGGGACCGGTGGAGGCCAAGGAGGCGGCCAAACCAACTATGAGTATTTCTGGTCCAATAAAAAGGATGAAGGATGGATACCTGAAGGAGCCAATGAGTTTGTGAGCCGGGCTTATATTGGGCATTGGTTAGGGAACCAGGATCCTCTTGTTATGTTTATGCACAAACCAGGGTCAAAATGTGGGACCCGGAGACCGATCAAAAGATAGATGACCAGACCAATTCGGTTTGGTACTTTGGCCAAAACGGTGGGCTAAATTTCAACCCCGACCCTGACGACCCGGATGGAATTGTCCCCCGCCCAGTGGAAGACCCTGGTTTTGGATGGAATCTACCTGCAGGGACTACCACCATCTCTGACCAAACCGGACAGGTTTTGTTTTATACTGATGGCCAAACCGTTTGGGATCTTAATGGAAATGTCATGGAAGGGGGACAGGATATAGGAGGTGACAATTCCTCTTCCCAAAGTGTGGTGGCCGTACCCATCCCACAGGAAGAATCTCTATATTACCTGTTCACCACTGAATCGGCAAGTGGAGGAAGCAACCAGGTAAAATTTAGTCTGGTAGATATCAAGGGGGAAAACCCCAGTGGGGTAGGAAGTGTGGTAAGTGGGGACAACTTCTTATTCAGCCCCGGCACGGAACAAGCGGCTGCCCTGACAGCAGGAGACACCACCTGGATGATGTTTCATGAAATGGGCAACAACTCTTTTAGAGCTTATCCTATTACCAATGAGGGAATTGGGCAACCCGTAATCAGTTCAGCAGGAAGCGACCATAATTTTGGCACTGGAGTTGGAACCATGAAATTCATTCCGATGGAAGCAAATTGGCTGTTACCATCAATGATGGAGGAGAAAATAAAGTTGAAATTTTTGATTTTGATCAGGACACTGGTCTTTTGACCCCTTATGCTTCTATTGATTTGATGTCCAATGATGAGTGTATGGTCTGGAGTTTTCCAATGACGGCAAAGAATTTTTGTCTCTTACCGCAATGGAGGAGGCATTCAGGAATTCCCTGTAGAAGGGGGAACTACCACCGATAACACTGACCCTGACAACCCCATTACACAATCCTGTCCAAGCTGCTTTGAAAATGCCTCCACTCAGGCTGCAATAGAACAATGTATTTCTGACAATATCACGACCTTAGCCCAAAGCAGTGGCCAAAATTTGGGACCCTCCAAATTGGCCCGGATGGGCAGATATATGCCTCAATTGTTGGAGCAAGTCAGGTTGGACAGATCCGGCCGGCACTGACTGCAACAGCAGCACCTACCGTCCTGACGGACCACAAACAGGTGGCACCAATGGACTGGGCTTACCCTCCTTTGTTCAAAACTCTGGAAGCAGTATCCCTGAGCCGGGACTGGAAGGGCCAGATAGATTATGTTTGGCAGATGGAGAAGCACTGGGCACATTTGAAGGAGGTGGAGAACCCGATATTGACAGTTATTTTTGGACCATTACGGATACTGATGGGAATGAGATCCACACTTTTGGAGGTGTCGGTGAAGATTTCCAAACCATGGAATACCCCTTTGATTCGGCTGGGGTTTATACTGTTACTTTGGATGTGGAAAGGTGCCGGGTAGGATTTAATTATCACCATGAAACAAAAGAAGTAGAAATTCCTCCCCCTCCTGTCCTTACCTTGATTGATGATGTTACTACTTGTAGTGGCAACCCTGTAACCTTAACAGCTATAGATGGCTATGATGAAAGTGAGGATCTGTATAATTTTGATTGGAGAATGCTGCTGGTGAAGTATTGGGAGACAGCTCATCCAATACTATTGTAGTGGATGAGGCAAGCATTTATACAGTAACCGTTTCTTATAAAACCCCTGTCGGAGAAGACCCGGCGACTTACGAAACATGTGCTGTTTCAAGTTCTGTATTTGTGGGACCCGCTTTTGATTTTGACCTGAACCAAACTGCCGAATCATCATGTTACAATGAAAATGTTGTCAATTTTGCACCAACACCCCAGTGGAAGGGGATTGGGCCTACCAGGTTCAAGGGGACAGCACCTCATTTGTTTCACTTGGAAGAGGCTTTGAGTTAAACTTGAATGTTTCCAATTTACCCGGTCCGGGATTTATGATATTATATTCACCACTGAAGATCCCATTCTTGAAGGTTGTATAGTTGAAAAAAGGGCAGAATTGGAGGTAAGCCCTCTGCCTGAATTTTCCATTGATGCAATTACCCCGGCAACAAGTTGTAACAGTTTGGATGGAAGTTTTGAAATCAATATGGATCCGATGCGGATTCTGTTATCGTAGTGGAAACCGGAATGAATTTTATTAACGTCACCCAAGGAGAAACATTGACTCCCGGCAACCTTGATCCTGGAATTTACACCGTCAAGGCAAGGCTAGGAGGCTGCGTCAATTTTAAAACTGTAAGCATTCAAAACAACAATCCTCCTAGTAGCTTTGACCCAACGGTAACCCTAACTCAGAAGTTTGCGGCCCGGATGGAACCCTTAATGGTTCCCTTGATATAGAATTGGCAGATCCTTCTCAGGGAGGAGAATATGTGATTACCCGTGAATTGGATGGTGTTCAATTTATGGATCTTTTACCGGAAATACATCCGTGTCCCTAAGCAGTGGAGAATATGCAGTAGAGTTATCTGATGCCAGTGGTTGCGCTTTTCATCATATGACAGTCTTTTTACAATTGAAGGAAAAAACAGGGTGGATTTTTCCATCCCAACCCAAACTATCGCCTGCGAGGCTTTTATTTTCAGGCCTCAATCCGAGGAGGACTTAACATTTACTATCACGGATCCAAATGGGACTACCTTAAGTCCAGATTCAGAAGGAAATTTCACCTTAGGGTTGGAAGGGACCTACCAGTAAAGGGAGCACCAGCAGATCCTAACAATGAAGATTGTCCAAGAATAAGAGATTTGAACCTGGTTTTAAATGATCAGGTAATATATGAAGTATCAGGCCCGCAATATCAATGTAACTCTCCAAGAGGGTTTACCGAGCCGTACTTGATCCTGGGTTTGATCCTGATGATTATATTTTTATGTGGAGGAACAGTGAGGGCACAATAGTCAATAGGGGTCAGACAATATCCTCCGCTCAACAAGAAGAATTATCACTGGAGGTTCAACCAAAATTGGGGCTGCCTGCCCGGGACCTCCAATTACTTTTGAAACCGTCCCATTTGTTCACCAAGCCCAGGTATCCCTGAATGCAGAGTCCGGCATTTGTTTTGACAACACCCCTGCTGTCATTACTGCTGATATTGATGTTGAACTATCTGATGAATCAGGATAGAATGGCACCGGGTAACTAATGGAAATTCAGAAAGGATCCCCCAATTTGACGATTTGACTGAAATTTCAGTAGATGAATCTGGGACATACCGGGCTTTTTGTAATCAATGAAACCGCAGACCTGCAATGTATCATAGGAACAGATGAAATTGAAGTTTTCAGATCGGATTCAGAACCACCTGTTTTAGAGGAGAGTTATACCATTTGTGCCATTGAAGGGGTGTCTACAACCTTGGATTCATTGGGAAATTGGTCTGAATATGAGTGGTGGCTTGATGGAGAATTGGTCAGCACTGACTCCACCTTCACTCCTATCGAACCGGGCAATTAACTTATTCTTTCAGATCAGGCCAGCTGTGAATATGCACTTTCTTGAAGTAATTGAGGATTGTAGGCTCCTGATCACCATTCCTACAGGTCTTGTCCCTGGAGACGAGGAAAGAAACTTTGTTGTTTACGTCAATGATTTTGTGGATGAGATCAGTGTTTTGATTTATAACCGATGGGGCGAGTTAATTTATCATTGTATAGAGGAAATGTTCCAGAAAATTCCCCATTTTGCGAATGGAATGGATTTGTCAATGGCAAAAAGGTCCCCATAGGCACCTACCCTGTCATTGTCAAATATAAAAGCCAGGACCAAAACCTAGAACAAACCATCAAAAAAGCTATTGTAGTAGTAGAATAAACGCATGATCACATTAATTTCCCCAGCCAAATCACTGGATTTAAGCAGCACTGACATTTCATTATCGACTCAACCTGATTTTCCCAGGAAATCCAATCCTTGGTTTCCATCATGAAGAAAAAGTCCACTTCTGACATCCAAAATTTGATGAAAGTCAGTGAAAACATTGGAGAACTTAACCATGAGAGGTATAGAAATTTTGAAAAAGAGTTTACCCGGGAAAATTCAAAGCAGGCGCTTTTGACTTTTAATGGGGATGTTTACAGAAATATGGATATTGAACATTATTCCTTAAAGGATTTTGAATTTGCCCAAGAACATCTTAGGATCCTTTCCGGTTTATACGGACTCCTTAAACCCATGGACTTGATCCAACCCTATCGTTTGGAGATGGGAATTTCCCTGGAAAATAAAAAAGGGAAAAACCTTTATGAATTCTGGGGCTAAAATTGCAAAAGCAATTGATAAAGCCAGCAATGGTGATCCTGTGATTGACCTGGCATCCAAAGAATATGGAAAAGCAGTCAATCTTAAAGCATTAAAAAGCCCCATCGTTCATGTTAACTTTAAGGAATTCCGGAATGGGAAATATAAAATTGTAGGTACTTTGGCCAAACAGCCAGGGGAATGATGGCCAATTATATTATCAAAATAAAATCAATGACCCTGATAAATCAACTCTTTAATGAAGACGGTTATGAATTTTCGGAGCCCGAAAGCAAAGGAAATAAGTGGATTTTCGTACGTTAATAAAACATAGCCTTAAAATATTATTAAGGCTATGTTTTATTAACGTACGAAAATCCACTTATTTCCTTTGCTTTCGGGCTCCGAAAATTCATAACCGTCTTCATTAAAGAGTTTGATTTTATCAGGGTCATTGATTTTATTTTTGATAATATAATTGGCCATCATTCCCCTGGCTTGTTTGGCCAAAGTACCTACAATTTTATATTTCCCATTCCGGAATTCCTTAAAGTTAACATGAACGATGGGGCTTTTTAATGCTTTAAGATTGACTGCTTTTTCCATATTCTTTGGATGCCAGGTCAATCACAGGATCACCATTGCTGGCTTTATCAATTGCTTTTGCAATTTTATCGCCCCAGAATTCATAAAGGTTTTTCCCTTTTTTATTTTCCAGGGAAATTCCCATCTCCAAACGATAGGGTTGGATCAAGTCCATGGGTTTAAGGAGTCCGTATAAACCGGAAAGGATCCTAAGATGTTCTTGGGCAAATTCAAAATCCTTTAAGGAATATGTTCAATATCCATATTTCTGTAAACATCCCATTAAAAGTCAAAAGCGCCTGCTTTGAATTTTCCGGGTAAACTCTTTTTCAAAATTTCTATACCTCTCATGTTTAAGTTCTCCAATGTTTTCACTGACTTTCATCAAATTTTGGATGTCAGAAGTGGACTTTTTCTTCATGATGGAAACCAAGGATTGGATTTCCTTGGGAAAATCAGGTTGAGTCGATAATGAAATGTCAGTGCTGCTTAAATCCAGTGATTTGGCTGGGGAATTAATGTGATCATGCGTTTATTCTACTACTACAATAGCTTTTTTGATGGTTTGTTCTAGGTTTTGGTCCTGGCTTTTATATTTGACAATGACAGGGTAGGTGCCTATGGGGACCTTTTTGCCATTGACAAATCCATTCCATTCGCAAAATGGGGAATTTTCTGGAACATTTTCCTCTATACAATGATAAATTAACTCGCCCCATCGGTTATAAATCAAAAACTGATCTCATCCACAAAATCATTGACGTAAACAACAAAGTTTCTTTCCTCGTCTCCAGGGACAAGACCTGTAGGAATGGTGATCAGGAGCCTACAATCCTCAATTACTTCAAATGAAAGTGCATATTCACAGCTGGCCTGATCTGAAAGAATAAGTTCATAATTGCCCGGTTCGATAGGAGTGAAGGTGGAGTCAGTGCTGACCAATTCTCCATCAAGCCACCACTCATATTCAGACCAATTTCCCAATGAATCCAAGGTTGTAGACACCCCTTCAATGGCACAAATGGTATAACTCTCCTCTAAAACAGGTGGTTCTGAATCCGATCTGAAAACTTCAATTTCATCTGTTCCTATGATACATTGCAGGTCTGCGGTTTCATTGATTACAAAAGCCCGGTATGTCCCAGATTCATCTACTGAAATTTCAGTCAAATCGTCAAATTGGGGGATCCTTTCTGAATTTCCATTAGTTACCCGGTGCCATTCTATCCTGATTTCATCAGATAGTTCAACATCAATATCAGCAGTAATGACAGCAGGGGTGTTGTCAAAACAAATGCCGGACTCTGCATTCAGGGATACCTGGGCTTGGTGAACAAATGGGACGGTTTCAAAAGTAATTGGAGGTCCCGGCAGGCAGCCCCAATTTTTGGTTGAACCTCCAGTGATAATTCTTCTTGTTGAGCGGAGGATATTGTCTGACCCTATTGACTATTGTGCCCTCACTGTTCCTCCACATAAAAATATAATCATCAGGATCAAACCCAGGATCAAGTACGGCTCGGTAAACCCCTCTTGGAGAGTTACATTGATATTGCGGGCCTGATACTTCATATATTACCTGATCATTTAAAACCAGGTTCAAATCTCTTATTCTTGGACAATCTTCATTGTTAGGATCTGCTGGTGCTCCCTTTACCTGGTAGGTCCCTTCCAACCCTAAGGTGAAATTTCCTTCTGAATCTGGACTTAAGGTAGTCCCATTTGGATCCGTGATAGTAAATGTTAAGTCCTCCTCGGATTGAGGCCTGAAAATAAAAGCCTCGCAGGCGATAGTTTGGGTTGGGATGGAAAAATCCACCCTGTTTTTTTCCTTCAATTGTAAAAAGACTGTCATATGAAAAGCGCAACCACTGGCATCAGATAACTCTACTGCATATTCTCCACTGCTTAGGGACACGGATGTATTTCCGGTAAAAGATCCCATAAATTGAACACCATCCAATTCACGGTAATCACATATTCTCCTCCCTGAGAAGATCTGCCAATTCTATATCAAGGAACCATTAGGGTTCCATCCGGGCCGCAAACTTCTGAGTTAGGGGTTACCGTTGGGTCAAAGCTACTAGGAGGATTGTTGTTTTGAATGCTTACAGTTTTAAAATTGACGCAGCCTCCTAGCCTTGCCTTGACGGTGTAAATTCCAGGATCAAGGTTGCCGGGAGTCAATGTTTCTCCTTGGGTGACGTTAATAAAATTCATTCCGGTTTCCACTACGATAACAGAATCCGCATCGGATTCCATATTGATTTCAAAACTTCCATCCAAACTGTTACAACTTGTTGCCGGGGTAATTGCATCAATGGAAAATTCAGGCAGAGGGCTTACCTCCAATTCTGCCCTTTTTTCAACTATACAACCTTCAAGATGGGATCTTCAGTGGTGAATATAATATCATAATTCCCGGACCGGGTAATTGGAAACATTCAAGTTTAACTCAAAGCCTCTTCCAAGTGAAACAAATGAGGTGCTGTCCCCTTGAACCTGGTAGGCCCAATCCCCTTCCACTGGGGTGTTTGGTGCAAAATTGACAACATTTTCATTGTAACATGATGATTCGGCAGTTTGGTTCAGGTCAAAATCAAAAGCGGGTCCCACAAATACAGAACTTGAAACAGCACATGTTTCGTAAGTCGCCGGGTCTTCTCCGACAGGGGTTTTATAAGAAACGGTTACTGTATAAATGCTTGCCTCATCCACTACAATAGTATTGGATGAGCTGTCTCCCATACTTCACCAGCAGCATTTCTCCAATCAAAATTATACAGATCCTCACTTTCATCATAGCCATCTATAGCTGTTAAGGTTACAGGGTTGCCACTACAAGTAGTAACATCATCAATCAAGGTAAGGACAGGAGGGAGAATTTCTACTTCTTTTGTTTCATGGTGATAATTAAATCCTACCCGGCACCTTTCCACATCCAAAGTAACAGTATAAACCCCAGCCGAATCAAAGGGTATTCCATGGTTTGGAAATCTTCACCGACACCTCCAAAAGTGTGGATCTCATTCCCATCAGTATCCGTAATGGTCCAAAAATAACTGTCAATATCGGGTTCTCCACCTCCTTCAAATGTGCCCAGTGCTTCTCCATCTGCCAAACATAATCTATCTGGCCCTTCCAGTCCCGGCTCAGGGATACTGCTTCCAGAGTTTTGAACAAAGGAGGGTAAGCCCAGTCCATTGGTGCCACCTGTTTGTGGTCCGTCAGGACGGTAGGTGCTGCTGTTGCAGTCAGTGCCGCCTGGATCTGTCCAACCTGACTTGCTCCAACAATTGAGGCATATATCTGCCCATCCGGGCCAATTTGGAGGGCTCCCAAATTTTGGCCACTGCTTTGGGCTAAGGTCGTGATATTGTCAGAATACATTGTTCTATTGCAGCCTGAGTGGAGGCATTTTCAAAGCAGCTTGGACAGGATTGTGTAATGGGGTTGTCAGGGTCAGTGTTATCGGTGGTAGTTCCCCCTTCTACAGGGAATTCCTGAATGCCTCCTCCATTGCGGTAAGAGACAAAATTCTTTGCCCGTCATTGGAAAACTCAGACCATACACCTCATCATTGGACATCAAATCAATAGAAGCATAAGGGGTCAAAAGACCAGTGTCCTGATCAAATCAAAATTTCAACTTTATTTTCTCCTCCATCATTGATGGTAACAGCCAATTTGCTTCCATCGGAATTGAATTTCATGGTTCCAACTCCAGTGCCAAAATTATGGTCGCTTCCTGCTGAACTGATTACGGGTTGCCCAATTCCCTCATTGTAATAGGATAAGCTCTAAAAGAGTTGTTGCCCATTTCATGAAACATCATCCAGGTGGTGTCTCCTGCTGTCAGGGCAGCCGCTTGTTCCGTGCCGGGGCTGAATAAGAAGTTGTCCCCACTTACCACACTTCCTACCCCACTGGGGTTTTCCCCCTTGATATCTACCAGACTAAATTTTACCTGGTTGCTTCCTCCACTTGCCGATTCAGTGGTGAACAGGTAATATAGAGATTCTTCCTGTGGGATGGGTACGGCCACCACACTTTGGGAAGAGGAATTGTCACCTCCTATATCCTGTCCCCCTTCCATGACATTTCCATTAAGATCCCAAACGGTTTGGCCATCAGTATAAAACAAAACCTGTCCGGTTTGGTCAGAGATGGTGGTAGTCCCTGCAGGTAGATTCCATCCAACCAGGGTCTTCCACTGGGCGGGGGACAATTCCATCCGGGTCGTCAGGGTCGGGTTGAAATTTAGCCCACCGTTTTGGCCAAAGTACCAAACCGAATTGGTCTGGTCATCTATCTTTTGATCGGTCTCCGGGTCCCACATTTTGACCCTGGTTTGTGCATAAACATAACAAGAGGATCCTGGTTCCCTAACCAATGCCCAATATAAGCCCGGCTCACAAACTTCATTGGCTCCTTCAGGTATCCATCCTTCATCCTTTTTATTGGACCAGAAATACTCATAGTTGGTTTGGCCGCCTCCTTGGCCTCCACCGGTCCCTCCACCTCCATTCCCCCACCCTGGCCTTCCTCACCACTGGAGACATCCAGCATTTCATTCAGGTCAACACATTGGTTACAGGTAGTTGTATCTGAGGGCATAAAGTTGGCCTGAAGGTTGTTTTCCTGCAAGGTAATGGGGTAGGCTACTGAATCCTTACTACCATCTCCAAATTCTACCACCAGTGAAACGTTAATGTTTTGTTCATTGGTGGCCGCTGCGGGTAAAAGAAGATGTTCCTCATTTAAATCTACTCAAGTTCCTCACCATCTTGATCTGTTGGGGCCGGATTAATCGTCCACTCATAGGTTTCTACTGGAATTTTGGTGGAATTATATTTGAAGTCAACTGCAGGGATTATTCATGCAAGGGGGATTTGGGGACCAGGAAAAATCCACCGTTCCACTAATGCCATCCATATCTGGAGCAAAATGGGGAAATATAGATCCACAAAAATCAGTTCCCTGGAAAGGGTCTTCATCCACCTCTACATTAAGCAGGTCCTCCTCTTCTGGGTTATTGACTGTTCCAACTAAAAAGCATCACTGTTTTCCTCTTGATAGATATAATATAGTTTACCATCCGGTCCAAATTTGAGGTCATAAACATTTTCTACGGGATTATTTAACGGGATAGCTTCTGGCGTTCCATCAAAATCTCCACTGGCAGGAACTCTTAGTATCTGGTCTCCCTGGCTATAATAAAAATAATCTGTATTTGGGGAAACAACCACTCCTTCAATTGTTTCAGGACCTGCTGATTGCTGATTTCGAAGTGGGATCCAAATGACCCCGTGTTGGGTTGATGTTGACAAGAGTGATGTTTATTCCAGGTTCCTCAGGTATGAATAATAAAGTATTGGTGACTTCCTCGTAATAAATTGCCTTAGGAGTGAAATCCAAGGGAGTGGACCGGGGGGCTCCGAATTGCCCTTCTTGATCAAGATTTCCCTGGATATCACTTGCCCATTTTCAAAACTGATGAGGAAACTTGGCTGGCCTGGTGCTTTTATTACAATAATAGGGCCTTCGGATGGGCCTATGGTGCCCCCAGGAGAAACTGATCCTGCTGGAGGTTGGTTGGAGGGGGCCTCCTTGGTCGTTCATGTCCATGATGGCATATTCCAATTGTCCTCCAGGGGTAATGTAAAAGGTGTAAAATAATCTATTCCCCCCTTGAGGTTCAAAATCCAATTCAGCGATGGCAACTGTTTGCCTTTCATCTTCCATTCCTCCCAATTCGCCTACCACACCTTGCATAGGTTCATTTAAATAATTATAAACCAAAGCCCATCGGTGTAAAATAGTGTTTCACCAGTGATGGGTCAATAGCTAAGGCTACATTGCCGTACCCAAAGTTGAGAACCTGGTAAACTGAGGACGGTAGGATTTTCACCTTTCCAAATGAAATATAATTATTATCCTGGCTGTGCCACAGTACCCAAAAACCCATTCGTTTTTCATTATATCCCTGTGAATAGCTGTATATTGGGTGTAAAAGGTATGAAAATACCAATATTAGGACAGTAAAAATGTTTTTTTGTTATGTTGGGACGATTCCTTTTCATAATTTACTTTTACCAGGATAAACACCTGTCTTATCATGTCGTTTAATAAACACATGTTACTCAAATAAACGAACAAAAAATTGTTTAGGTCTTTTATATATATTGTTTTTTGTATTTTGATGTATATTATTTATACAGGTGATGCTTATGCCCAAGATCCACAATATACTCAATATTATGCAGCTCCTTTATATTTAAATCCCGCTTTTGCCGGTTCAGATTTGCAAGGTAGAATCGGTGCCAATTACCGAACCCAATGGCCTGGACTGGATGCCCAATTTAAAACATTCTCTGTTTATTATGATACCTTTTTGGAAAGGTATAATAGTGGTGTAGGGGTGATGGTGATGAATGATACTGAAGGGGCAGCAAATTTAAAGTCCTTAACCATTTCGGGGATTTATGCTTATGAACTTAAATTGGCCGAGTCCATGTATTTCAGGCCTGGATTTCAAGCCAGCTATATCCGCAGAGATATTGGCTTTTATGAAAATTTGGTTTTTGCCAATCAATAGATCCCAATGATCCATTCGCACCGCCTATGCCAGGAGATGGGAACCTGAATGGGTTGGGGGATCCGATTGATATGCTCTCCTTATCATTTGGAGGGCTTTTTTTTACTGAAAATTTTTGCTGGGGGCTTCAGCCCACCATGTTAATCAACCCAACCAGTCTTTTTTGATGGGGAAAGCAAATTGCCGGTCAAGTTTTCCGGTCATGCAGGTTACCGGATTCCCCTGGGCCATGGTGCTATGAAAAGGGATTTTACCCATACTTACAAACAAAGGTATATCACCCCAACCCTTAACTATAAACGGCAAGGCCCATTTGAGCAACTGGATGTAGGGGCTTACCTTTATGCGGAACCCTTGATTGTGGGTTTTTGTATAGAGGTTCCTTATAAACCAATTACCAGGAATCTAATCGGGATGCGTTGGTGGTTTTGCTGGGCTTGAGTTTGCCAACCGGAATGGATATTGGTTATAGTTTTGATTATACGGTTTCCCAATTAGGTATTCAGTCCGGTGGGGCTCATGAAATTAGCATTTCTTTCAGTCTTCCAGATAGGAAGAACCCTGGGGCACCAAGGTTGAGGGACACTATTCTTCCCTGTCCCAAATTTTAGTAGATTTGCCGAATGAGCGCAGAAAGTTTAAAATACTTGATGATCGGGTTGATTACCCTTGGATTTTTGTTTGATAAATTCACTTCCTGGTTAAATGTTCGTCAAAAGGTACCCCAAGTACCTGCTACCCTTCAAAATTTTTTGGATCAAGAAAAACTTCAGGAGGCCAAATCTTATCAAAAAACCAATTATTATTTTGGCCTAATAAGTGGCTCGTTTTCCTTGGTCATCACCTTGGGGATGTTAATCTGGGGTGGTTTTGGTTTGCTGGATCAATGGGTTAGCCAATGGGTAGATCCAATGATCTTACAATCCCTGTTGTTTTTTGGCTTGCTTTTTATTGGTTCTGATTTGCTTTCCATCCCATTTGATTATTACCATACTTTTAAAATTGAAGAAGAGTTTGGGTTTAATAAAACCACCGGAAAACTTTTTTTGGAGATAAAGTAAAAGGTTATTTGGTTGGGATATTAATAGGTGGGGGCTTGCTTGCCCTTTTACTTTGGTTGATACAGGAATTGGGGGAAGGTTTCTGGCTTTACTTTTGGGGGTAGCTGCTGTTTTCATGGTTTTGATCAATATGTTTTACACTTCATGGATCTTGCCTTTGTTCAATAAATTAACTCCTCTGGAAGAAGGGGAGCTGAAAGTAAAATCATGGAATATGCTTCCTCCGTGGGTTTTCGTTGGAAAATGTTTTTGTAATGGATGGAAGCAAACGGTCCACTAAGGCAAATGCCTTTTTTTCCGGTTTTGGCAAAAGAAAAAGGTGGTTCTTTTTGATACCCTGGTGGAGCAACACAAACCAGAGGAATTGGTAGCAGTCCTGGCCCATGAAATAGGGCACTTCAAGAAAAAGCACATCATCCAAAGCTTGGTGATAAGTATCCTGCAATTAGGGGTGATGCTTTTGTTGCTTTCTTTATTCGTCAATAACCAGAAATCAGCCAAGCTATGGGAGGTGATAGGTGGGCAGTCCATTTAACTTGATAGGTTTTGCCTTACTGTTTTCCCCAATAAGTACCGTGTTGGGAATATTTATGAATTGCTTAGCCGGAAAAACGAATTTGAAGCGGAGCGATTTGCCAGGAAACATATGATGGCAAGCCATTGCCAGTGCATTAAAAACGCTTTCGGTCAAAACACTAACCCAAATCAATCCACATCCCTTGCACGTTTTTGTCAACTATTCCCACCCTCCTTTGATGGAAAGGTTAGGAAAGCTGGAAA
>NZ_JAUFQT010000007.1 GCF_030409905.1 Echinicola jeungdonensis | reverse complement strand
TTTCCAGCTTTCCTAACCTTTCCATCAAGGAGGGTGGGAATAGTTGACAAAAACGTGCAAGGGATGTGGATTGATTTGGGTTAGTGTTTTGACCGAAAGCGTTTTTAATGCACTGGCCAATGGCTTGCCATCATATGTTTCCTTGGCAAATCGCTCCGCTTCAAATTCGTTTTTCCGGCTAAGCAAATTCATAAATATTCCAACACGGTACTTATTGGGGAAAACAGTAAGGCAAAACCTATCAAGTTTAAATGGACTGCCCACCTATCACCTCCCATAGCTTGGCTGATTTCTGGGTTATTGACGAATAAAGAAAGCAACAAAAGCATCACCCCTAATTGCAGGATACTTATCACCAAGCTTTGGATGATGTGCTTTTTCTTGAAGTGCCCTATTTCATGGGCCAGGACTGCTACCAATTCCTCTGGTTTGTGTTGCTCCACCAGGGTATCAAAAAGAACCACCTTTTTCTTTTTGCCAAAACCGGAAAAAAAGGCATTTGCCTTAGTGGACCGTTTGCTTCCATCCATTACAAAAACATTTTCCAACGAAAACCCACGGAGGAAGCATATTCCATGATTTTACTTTTCAGCTCCCCTTCTTCCAGAGGAGTTTATTTATTGAACAAAGGCAAGATCCATGAAGTGTAAAACATATTGATCAAAACCATGAAAACAGCAGCTACCCCCCAAAAGTAAAGCCAGAAACCTTCCCCAATTCCTGTATCAACCAAAGTAAAAGGGCAAGCAGCCCCCACCTATTAATATCCCAACCAAATAACCTTTTACTTTATCTCCAAAAAAGTTTTCCGGGTGGTTTTATTAAACCCAACTCTTCTTCATTTTAAAAGTATGGTAATAATCAAATGGGATGGAAAGCAAATCAGAACCAATAAAAGCAAGCCAAAAAACAACAGGGATTGTAAGATCATTGGATCTACCCATTGGCTAACCCATTGATCCAGCAAACCAAAACCACCCCAGATTAACATCCCCAAGGTGATGACCAAGGAAAACGAGCCACTTATTAGGCCAAAATAATAATTGGTTTTTTGATAAGATTTGGCCTCCTGAAGTTTTTCTTGATCCAAAAATTTTGAAGGGTAGCAGGTACTTGGGGTACCTTTTGACGAACATTTAACCAGGAAGTGAATTTATCAAACAAAAATCCAAGGGTAATCACCCGATCATCAAGTATTTTAAACTTTCTGCGCTCATTCGGCAAATCTACTAAAATTTGGGACAGGGAAGAATAGTGTCCCTCAACCTTGGTGCCCCAGGGTTCTTCCTATCTGGAAGACTGAAAGAAATGCTAATTTCATGAGCCCCACCGGACTGAATACCTAATTGGGAAACCGTATAATCAAAACTATAACCAATATCCATTCCGGTTGGCAAACTCAAGCCCAGCAAAACCACCAACGCATCCCGATTAGATTCCTGGTTAATTGGTTTATAAGGAAGCCCTCTATACCAAAAACCCACAATCAAGGGTTCCGCATAAAGGTAAGCCCCTACATCCAGTTGCTCAAATGGGCCTTGCCGTTTATAGTTAAGGGTTGGGGTGATATACCTTTGTTTGTAAGTATGGGTAAAATCCCTTTTCATAGCACCATGCCCAGGGAATCCGTAACCTGCATGACCGGAAAACTTGACCGGCAATTTGCTTTCCCCATCAAAAAAGACTGGTTGGGTTGATTAACATGGTGGGCTGAAGCCCCCAGCCAAAAATTTTCAGTAAAAAAAGCCCTCCAAATGATAAGGAGAGCATATCAATCGGATCCCCCAACCCATTCAGGTTCCCATCTCCTGGCATAGGCGGTGCGAATGGATCATTGGGATCTATTTGATTGGCAAAAACCAAATTTTCATAAAAGCCAATATCTCTGCGGATATAGCTGGCTTGAAATCCAGGCCTGAAATACATGGACTCGGCCAATTTAAGTTCATAAGCATAATCCCCGAATGGTTAAGGACTTTAAATTTGCTGCCCCTTCAGTATCATTCATCACCATCACCCCTACACCACTATTATACCTTTCCAAAAGGTATCATAATAAACAGAGAATGTTTTTAAATTGGGCATCCAGTCCAGGCCATTGGGTTCGGTAATTGGCACCGATTCTACCTTGCAAATCTGAACCGGCAAAAGCGGGATTTAAATATAAAGGAGCTGCATAATATTGAGTATATTGTGGATCTTGGGCATAAGCATCACCTGTATAAATAATATACATCAAAATACAAAAAACAATATATATAAAAGACCTAAACAATTTTTTGTTCGTTTATTTGAGTAACATGTGTTTATTAAACGACATGATAAGACAGGTGTTTTATCCTGGTAAAAGTAAATTATGAAAAGGAATCGTCCCAACATAACAAAAAACATTTTTTACTGTCCTAATATTGGTATTTTTCATACCTTTTACACCCAATATACAGCTATTCACAGGGATATAATGAAAACGAATGGGTTTTTGGGTACTGTGGCACCAGCCAGGATAATAATTATATTTCATTTGGAAAAGGTGAAAATCCTACCGTCCTCAGTTTACCAGGTTCTCACCTTTGGGTACCGGCAATGTAGCCTTAGCTATTGACCCCATCACTGGTGAAACACTATTTTACACCGATGGGGCTTTGGTTTATAATTATTTAAATGAACCTATGCAAGGTGTGGTAGGCGAATTGGGAGGAATGGAAGATGAAAGGCAAACAGTTGCCATCGCTGAATTGGATTTTGAACCTCAAGGGGGGAATAGATTATTTTACACCTTTTACATTACCCCTGGAGGACAATTGGAATATGCCATCATGGACATGAACGACCAAGGAGGAGCCCCCTCCAACCAACCTCCAGCAGGATCAGTTTTCTCCTGGGGGCACCATAGGCCCATCCGAAGGCCCTATTATTGTAATAAAAGCACCAGGCCAGCCAAGTTTCCTCATCAGTTTTGAAATGGGCAAGTGATATCCAGGGAAATCCTTGATCAAGAAGGGCAATTCGGAGCCCCCCGGTCCACTCCCTTGGATTTCACTCCTAAGGCAATTTATTACGAGGAAGTCACCAATACTTTATTATTCATACCTGAGGAACCTGGAATAAACATCACTCTTGTCAACATCAACCCAACACGGGGTTCATTTGGATCCCACTTCGAAATCCAGCAATCAGCAGGTCCTGAAACAATTGAAGGAGTGGTTGTTTCCCCAAATACAGATTATTTTTATTATAGCCAGGGAGACCAGATACTAAGAGTTCCTGCCAGTGGAGATTTTGATGGAACGCCAGAAGCTATCCCGTTAAATAATCCCGTAGAAAATGTTTATGACCTCAAATTTGGACCGGATGGTAAACTATATTATATCTATCAAGAGGAAAACAGTGATGCTTTTTTAGTTGGAACAGTCAATAACCCAGAAGAGGAGGACCTGCTTAATGTAGAGGTGGATGAAGACCCTTTCCAGGGAACTGATTTTTGTGGATCTATATTTCCCCATTTTGCTCCAGATATGGATGGCATTAGTGGAACGGTGGATTTTTCCTGGTCCCCAAATCCCCTTGCATGAATAATCCCCTGCAGTTGACTTCAAATATAATTCCACCAAATATTCCAGTAGAAACCTATGAGTGGACGATTAATCCGGCCCCAACAGATCAAGATGGTGAGGAACTTGAGTTAGATTTAAATGAGGAACATCTTCTTTTACCCGCAGCGGCCACCAATGAACAAAACATTAACGTTTCACTGGTGGTAGAATTTGGAGATGGTAGTAAGGATTCAGTAGCCTACCCCATTACCTTGCAGGAAAACAACCTTCAGGCCAACTTTATGCCTCAGATACAACTACCTGTAACCAATGTGTTGACCTGAATGAAATGCTGGATGTCTCCAGTGGTGAGGAAGGCCAGGGTGGGGGAACTGGAGGTGGAGGGACCGGTGGAGGCCAAGGAGGCGGCCAAACCAACTATGAGTATTTCTGGTCCAATAAAAAGGATGAAGGATGGATACCTGAAGGAGCCAATGAAGTTTGTGAGCCGGGCTTATATTGGGCATTGGTTAGGGAACCAGGATCCTCTTGTTATGTTTATGCACAAACCAGGGTCAAAATGTGGGACCCGGAGACCGATCAAAAGATAGATGACCAGACCAATTCGGTTTGGTACTTTGGCCAAAACGGTGGGCTAAATTTCAACCCCGACCCTGACGACCCGGATGGAATTGTCCCCCGCCCAGTGGAAGACCCTGGTTTTGGATGGAATCTACCTGCAGGGACTACCACCATCTCTGACCAAACCGGACAGGTTTTGTTTTATACTGATGGCCAAACCGTTTGGGATCTTAATGGAAATGTCATGGAAGGGGGACAGGATATAGGAGGTGACAATTCCTCTTCCCAAAGTGTGGTGGCCGTACCCATCCCACAGGAAGAATCTCTATATTACCTGTTCACCACTGAATCGGCAAGTGGAGGAAGCAACCAGGTAAAATTTAGTCTGGTAGATATCAAGGGGGAAAACCCCAGTGGGGTAGGAAGTGTGGTAAGTGGGGACAACTTCTTATTCAGCCCCGGCACGGAACAAGCGGCTGCCCTGACAGCAGGAGACACCACCTGGATGATGTTTCATGAAATGGGCAACAACTCTTTTAGAGCTTATCCTATTACCAATGAGGGAATTGGGCAACCCGTAATCAGTTCAGCAGGAAGCGACCATAATTTTGGCACTGGAGTTGGAACCATGAAATTCATTCCGATGGAAGCAAATTGGCTGTTACCATCAATGATGGAGGAGAAAATAAAGTTGAAATTTTTGATTTTGATCAGGACACTGGTCTTTTGACCCCTTATGCTTCTATTGATTTGATGTCCAATGATGAGGTGTATGGTCTGGAGTTTTCCAATGACGGGCAAAGAATTTTTGTCTCTTACCGCAATGGAGGAGGCATTCAGGAATTCCCTGTAGAAGGGGGAACTACCACCGATAACACTGACCCTGACAACCCCATTACACAATCCTGTCCAAGCTGCTTTGAAAATGCCTCCACTCAGGCTGCAATAGAACAATGTATTTCTGACAATATCACGACCTTAGCCAAAGCAGTGGCCAAAATTTGGGAGCCCTCCAAATTGGCCCGGATGGGCAGATATATGCCTCAATTGTTGGAGCAAGTCAGGTTGGACAGATCCAGGCCGGCACTGACTGCAACAGCAGCACCTACCGTCCTGACGGACCACAAACAGGTGGCACCAATGGACTGGGCTTACCCTCCTTTGTTCAAAACTCTGGAAGCAGTATCCCTGAGCCGGGACTGGAAGGGCCAGATAGATTATGTTTGGCAGATGGAGAAGCACTGGGCACATTTGAAGGAGGTGGAGAACCCGATATTGACAGTTATTTTTGGACCATTACGGATACTGATGGGAATGAGATCCACACTTTTGGAGGTGTCGGTGAAGATTTCCAAACCATGGAATACCCCTTTGATTCGGCTGGGGTTTATACTGTTACTTTGGATGTGGAAAGGTGCCGGGTAGGATTTAATTATCACCATGAAACAAAAGAAGTAGAAATTCCTCCCCCTCCTGTCCTTACCTTGATTGATGATGTTACTACTTGTAGTGGCAACCCTGTAACCTTAACAGCTATAGATGGCTATGATGAAAGTGAGGATCTGTATAATTTTGATTGGAGAATGCTGCTGGTGAAGTATTGGGAGACAGCTCATCCAATACTATTGTAGTGGATGAGGCAAGCATTTATACAGTAACCGTTTCTTATAAAACCCCTGTCGGAGAAGACCCGGCGACTTACGAAACATGTGCTGTTTCAAGTTCTGTATTTGTGGGACCCGCTTTTGATTTTGACCTGAACCAAACTGCCGAATCATCATGTTACAATGAAAATGTTGTCAATTTTGCACCAAACACCCCAGTGGAAGGGGATTGGGCCTACCAGGTTCAAGGGGACAGCACCTCATTTGTTTCACTTGGAAGAGGCTTTGAGTTAAACTTGAATGTTTCCAATTTACCCGGTCCGGGATTTATGATATTATATTCACCACTGAAGATCCCATTCTTGAAGGTTGTATAGTTGAAAAAAGGGCAGAATTGGAGGTAAGCCCTCTGCCTGAATTTTCCATTGATGCAATTACCCCGGCAACAAGTTGTAACAGTTTGGATGGAAGTTTTGAAATCAATATGGAATCCGATGCGGATTCTGTTATCGTAGTGGAAACCGGAATGAATTTTATTAACGTCACCCAAGGAGAAACATTGACTCCCGGCAACCTTGATCCTGGAATTTACACCGTCAAGGCAAGGCTAGGAGGCTGCGTCAATTTTAAAACTGTAAGCATTCAAAACAACAATCCTCCTAGTAGCTTTGACCCAACGGTAACCCTAACTCAGAAGTTTGCGGCCCGGATGGAACCCTTAATGGTTCCCTTGATATAGAATTGGCAGATCCTTCTCAGGGAGGAGAATATGTGATTACCCGTGAATTGGATGGTGTTCAATTTATGGGATCTTTTACCGGAAATACATCCGTGTCCCTAAGCAGTGGAGAATATGCAGTAGAGTTATCTGATGCCAGTGGTTGCGCTTTTCCATATGACAGTCTTTTTACAATTGAAGGAAAAAACAGGGTGGATTTTTCCATCCCAACCCAAACTATCGCCTGCGAGGCTTTTATTTTCAGGCCTCAATCCGAGGAGGACTTAACATTTACTATCACGGATCCAAATGGGACTACCTTAAGTCCAGATTCAGAAGGAAATTTCACCTTAGGGTTGGAAGGGACCTACCAGGTAAAGGGAGCACCAGCAGATCCTAACAATGAGATTGTCCAAGAATAAGAGATTTGAACCTGGTTTTAAATGATCAGGTAATATATGAAGTATCAGGCCCGCAATATCAATGTAACTCTCCAAGAGGGGTTTACCGAGCCGTACTTGATCCTGGGTTTGATCCTGATGATTATATTTTTATGTGGAGGAACAGTGAGGGCACAATAGTCAATAGGGGTCAGACAATATCCTCCGCTCAACAAGAAGAATTATCACTGGAGGTTCAACCAAAAATTGGGGCTGCCTGCCCGGGACCTCCAATTACTTTTGAAACCGTCCCATTTGTTCACCAAGCCCAGGTATCCCTGAATGCAGAGTCCGGCATTTGTTTTGACAACACCCCTGCTGTCATTACTGCTGATATTGATGTTGAACTATCTGATGAAATCAGGATAGAATGGCACCGGGTAACTAATGGAAATTCAGAAAGGATCCCCCAATTTGACGATTTGACTGAAATTTCAGTAGATGAATCTGGGACATACCGGGCTTTTGTAATCAATGAAACCGCAGACCTGCAATGTATCATAGGAACAGATGAAATTGAAGTTTTCAGATCGGATTCAGAACCACCTGTTTTAGAGGAGAGTTATACCATTTGTGCCATTGAAGGGGTGTCTACAACCTTGGATTCATTGGGAAATTGGTCTGAATATGAGTGGTGGCTTGATGGAGAATTGGTCAGCACTGACTCCACCTTCACTCCTATCGAACCGGGCAATTATGAACTTATTCTTTCAGATCAGGCCAGCTGTGAATATGCACTTTCATTTGAAGTAATTGAGGATTGTAGGCTCCTGATCACCATTCCTACAGGTCTTGTCCCTGGAGACGAGGAAAGAAACTTTGTTGTTTACGTCAATGATTTTGTGGATGAGATCAGTGTTTTGATTTATAACCGATGGGGCGAGTTAATTTATCATTGTATAGAGGAAATGTTCCAGAAAATTCCCCATTTTGCGAATGGAATGGATTTGTCAATGGCAAAAAGGTCCCCATAGGCACCTACCCTGTCATTGTCAAATATAAAAGCCAGGACCAAAACCTAGAACAAACCATCAAAAAAGCTATTGTAGTAGTAGAATAAACGCATGATCACATTAATTTCCCCAGCCAAATCACTGGATTTAAGCAGCACTGACATTTCATTATCGACTCAACCTGATTTTCCCAAGGAAATCCAATCCTTGGTTTCCATCATGAAGAAAAAGTCCACTTCTGACATCCAAAATTTGATGAAAGTCAGTGAAAACATTGGAGAACTTAACCATGAGAGGTATAGAAATTTTGAAAAAGAGTTTACCCGGGAAAATTCAAAGCAGGCGCTTTTGACTTTTAATGGGGATGTTTACAGAAATATGGATATTGAACATTATTCCTTAAAGGATTTTGAATTTGCCCAAGAACATCTTAGGATCCTTTCCGGTTTATACGGACTCCTTAAACCCATGGACTTGATCCAACCCTATCGTTTGGAGATGGGAATTTCCCTGGAAAATAAAAAGGGAAAAACCTTTATGAATTCTGGGGCGATAAAATTGCAAAAGCAATTGATAAAGCCAGCAATGGTGATCCTGTGATTGACCTGGCATCCAAAGAATATGGAAAAGCAGTCAATCTTAAAGCATTAAAAAGCCCCATCGTTCATGTTAACTTTAAGGAATTCCGGAATGGGAAATATAAAATTGTAGGTACTTTGGCCAAACAAGCCAGGGGAATGATGGCCAATTATATTATCAAAATAAAATCAATGACCCTGATAAATCAAACTCTTTAATGAAGACGGTTATGAATTTTCGGAGCCCGAAAGCAAAGGAAATAAGTGGATTTTCGTACGTTAATAAAACATAGCCTTAAATATATATTAAGGCTATGTTTTATTAACGTACGAAAATCCACTTATTTCCTTTGCTTTCGGGCTCCGAAAATTCATAACCGTCTTCATTAAAGAGTTTGATTTTATCAGGTCATTGATTTTATTTTTGATAATATAATTGGCCATCATTCCCCTGGCTTGTTTGGCCAAAGTACCTACAATTTTATATTTCCCATTCCGGAATTCCTTAAAGTTAACATGAACGATGGGGCTTTTTAATGCTTTAAGATTGACTGCTTTTTCCATATTCTTTGGATGCCAGGTCAATCACAGGATCACCATTGCTGGCTTTATCAATTGCTTTTGCAATTTTATCGCCCCAGAATTCATAAAGGTTTTTCCCTTTTTTATTTTCCAGGGAAATTCCCATCTCCAAACGATAGGGTTGGATCAAGTCCATGGGTTTAAGGAGTCCGTATAAACCGGAAAGGATCCTAAGATGTTCTTGGGCAAATTCAAAATCCTTTAAGGAATAATGTTCAATATCCATATTTCTGTAAACATCCCCATTAAAAGTCAAAAGCGCCTGCTTTGAATTTTCCCGGGTAAACTCTTTTTCAAAATTTCTATACCTCTCATGGTTAAGTTCTCCAATGTTTTCACTGACTTTCATCAAATTTGGATGTCAGAAGTGGACTTTTTCTTCATGATGGAAACCAAGGATTGGATTTCCTTGGGAAAATCAGGTTGAGTCGATAATGAAATGTCAGTGCTGCTTAAATCCAGTGATTTGGCTGGGGAAATTAATGTGATCATGCGTTTATTCTACTACTACAATAGCTTTTTTGATGGTTTGTTCTAGGTTTTGGTCCTGGCTTTTATATTTGACAATGACAGGGTAGGTGCCTATGGGGACCTTTTTGCCATTGACAAATCCATTCCATTCGCAAAATGGGGAATTTTCTGGAACATTTTCCTCTATACAATGATAAATTAACTCGCCCCATCGGTTATAAATCAAAACACTGATCTCATCCACAAAATCATTGACGTAAACAACAAAGTTTCTTTCCTCGTCTCCAGGGACAAGACCTGTAGGAATGGTGATCAGGAGCCTACAATCCTCAATTACTTCAAATGAAAGTGCATATTCACAGCTGGCCTGATCTGAAAGAATAAGTTCATAATTGCCCGGTTCGATAGGAGTGAAGGTGGAGTCAGTGCTGACCAATTCTCCATCAAGCCACCACTCATATTCAGACCAATTTCCCAATGAATCCAAGGTTGTAGACACCCCTTCAATGGCACAAATGGTATAACTCTCCTCTAAAACAGGTGGTTCTGAATCCGATCTGAAAACTTCAATTTCATCTGTTCCTATGATACATTGCAGGTCTGCGGTTTCATTGATTACAAAAGCCCGGTATGTCCCAGATTCATCTACTGAAATTTCAGTCAAATCGTCAAATTGGGGGATCCTTTCTGAATTTCCATTAGTTACCCGGTGCCATTCTATCCTGATTTCATCAGATAGTTCAACATCAATATCAGCAGTAATGACAGCAGGGGTGTTGTCAAAACAAATGCCGGACTCTGCATTCAGGGATACCTGGGCTTGGTGAACAAATGGGACGGTTTCAAAAGTAATTGGAGGTCCCGGGCAGGCAGCCCCAATTTTTGGTTGAACCTCCAGTGATAATTCTTCTTGTTGAGCGGAGGATATTGTCTGACCCCTATTGACTATTGTGCCCTCACTGTTCCTCCACATAAAAATATAATCATCAGGATCAAACCCAGGATCAAGTACGGCTCGGTAAACCCCTCTTGGAGAGTTACATTGATATTGCGGGCCTGATACTTCATATATTACCTGATCATTTAAAACCAGGTTCAAATCTCTTATTCTTGGACAATCTTCATTGTTAGGATCTGCTGGTGCTCCCTTTACCTGGTAGGTCCCTTCCAACCCTAAGGTGAAATTTCCTTCTGAATCTGGACTTAAGGTAGTCCCATTTGGATCCGTGATAGTAAATGTTAAGTCCTCCTCGGATTGAGGCCTGAAAATAAAAGCCTCGCAGGCGATAGTTTGGGTTGGGATGGAAAAATCCACCCTGTTTTTTCCTTCAATTGTAAAAAGACTGTCATATGAAAAGCGCAACCACTGGCATCAGATAACTCTACTGCATATTCTCCACTGCTTAGGGACACGGATGTATTTCCGGTAAAAGATCCCATAAATTGAACACCATCCAATTCACGGGTAATCACATATTCTCCTCCCTGAGAAGATCTGCCAATTCTATATCAAGGGAACCATTAGGGTTCCATCCGGGCCGCAAACTTCTGAGTTAGGGGTTACCGTTGGGTCAAAGCTACTAGGAGGATTGTTGTTTTGAATGCTTACAGTTTTAAAATTGACGCAGCCTCCTAGCCTTGCCTTGACGGTGTAAATTCCAGGATCAAGGTTGCCGGGAGTCAATGTTTCTCCTTGGGTGACGTTAATAAAATTCATTCCGGTTTCCACTACGATAACAGAATCCGCATCGGATTCCATATTGATTTCAAAACTTCCATCCAAACTGTTACAACTTGTTGCCGGGGTAATTGCATCAATGGAAAATTCAGGCAGAGGGCTTACCTCCAATTCTGCCCTTTTTTCAACTATACAACCTTCAAGAATGGGATCTTCAGTGGTGAATATAATATCATAATTCCCGGACCGGGTAATTGGAAACATTCAAGTTTAACTCAAAGCCTCTTCCAAGTGAAACAAATGAGGTGCTGTCCCCTTGAACCTGGTAGGCCCAATCCCCTTCCACTGGGGTTTTTGGTGCAAAATTGACAACATTTTCATTGTAACATGATGATTCGGCAGTTTGGTTCAGGTCAAAATCAAAAGCGGGTCCCACAAATACAGAACTTGAAACAGCACATGTTTCGTAAGTCGCCGGGTCTTCTCCGACAGGGGTTTTATAAGAAACGGTTACTGTATAAATGCTTGCCTCATCCACTACAATAGTATTGGATGAGCTGTCTCCCATACTTCACCAGCAGCATTTCTCCAATCAAAATTATACAGATCCTCACTTTCATCATAGCCATCTATAGCTGTTAAGGTTACAGGGTTGCCACTACAAGTAGTAACATCATCAATCAAGGTAAGGACAGGAGGGGGAGGAATTTCTACTTCTTTTGTTTCATGGTGATAATTAAATCCTACCCGGCACCTTTCCACATCCAAAGTAACAGTATAAACCCCAGCCGAATCAAGGGGTATTCCATGGTTTGGAAATCTTCACCGACACCTCCAAAAGTGTGGATCTCATTCCCATCAGTATCCGTAATGGTCCAAAAATAACTGTCAATATCGGGTTCTCCACCTCCTTCAAATGTGCCCAGTGCTTCTCCATCTGCCAAACATAATCTATCTGGCCCTTCCAGTCCCGGCTCAGGGATACTGCTTCCAGAGTTTTGAACAAAGGAGGGTAAGCCCAGTCCATTGGTGCCACCTGTTTGTGGTCCGTCAGGACGGTAGGTGCTGCTGTTGCAGTCAGTGCCGCCTGGATCTGTCCAACCTGACTTGCTCCAACAATTGAGGCATATATCTGCCCATCCGGGCCAATTTGGAGGGCTCCCAAATTTTGGCCACTGCTTTGGGCTAAGGTCGTGATATTGTCAGAATACATTGTTCTATTGCAGCCTGAGTGGAGGCATTTTCAAAGCAGCTTGGACAGGATTGTGTAATGGGGTTGTCAGGGTCAGTGTTATCGGTGGTAGTTCCCCCTTCTACAGGGAATTCCTGAATGCCTCCTCCATTGCGGTAAGAGACAAAAATTCTTTGCCCGTCATTGGAAAACTCCAGACCATACACCTCATCATTGGACATCAAATCAATAGAAGCATAAGGGGTCAAAAGACCAGTGTCCTGATCAAATCAAAATTTCAACTTTATTTTCTCCTCCATCATTGATGGTAACAGCCAATTTGCTTCCATCGGAATTGAATTTCATGGTTCCAACTCCAGTGCCAAAATTATGGTCGCTTCCTGCTGAACTGATTACGGGTTGCCCAATTCCCTCATTGGTAATAGGATAAGCTCTAAAAGAGTTGTTGCCCATTTCATGAAACATCATCCAGGTGGTGTCTCCTGCTGTCAGGGCAGCCGCTTGTTCCGTGCCGGGGCTGAATAAGAAGTTGTCCCCACTTACCACACTTCCTACCCCACTGGGTTTTCCCCCTTGATATCTACCAGACTAAATTTTACCTGGTTGCTTCCTCCACTTGCCGATTCAGTGGTGAACAGGTAATATAGAGATTCTTCCTGTGGGATGGGTACGGCCACCACACTTTGGGAAGAGGAATTGTCACCTCCTATATCCTGTCCCCCTTCCATGACATTTCCATTAAGATCCCAAACGGTTTGGCCATCAGTATAAAACAAAACCTGTCCGGTTTGGTCAGAGATGGTGGTAGTCCCTGCAGGTAGATTCCATCCAAAACCAGGGTCTTCCACTGGGCGGGGGACAATTCCATCCGGGTCGTCAGGGTCGGGTTGAAATTTAGCCCACCGTTTTGGCCAAAGTACCAAACCGAATTGGTCTGGTCATCTATCTTTTGATCGGTCTCCGGGTCCCACATTTTGACCCTGGTTTGTGCATAAACATAACAAGAGGATCCTGGTTCCCTAACCAATGCCCAATATAAGCCCGGCTCACAAACTTCATTGGCTCCTTCAGGTATCCATCCTTCATCCTTTTTATTGGACCAGAAATACTCATAGTTGGTTTGGCCGCCTCCTTGGCCTCCACCGGTCCCTCCACCTCCAGTTCCCCCACCCTGGCCTTCCTCACCACTGGAGACATCCAGCATTTCATTCAGGTCAACACATTGGTTACAGGTAGTTGTATCTGAGGGCATAAAGTTGGCCTGAAGGTTGTTTTCCTGCAAGGTAATGGGGTAGGCTACTGAATCCTTACTACCATCTCCAAATTCTACCACCAGTGAAACGTTAATGTTTTGTTCATTGGTGGCCGCTGCGGGTAAAAGAAGATGTTCCTCATTTAAATCTACTCAAGTTCCTCACCATCTTGATCTGTTGGGGCCGGATTAATCGTCCACTCATAGGTTTCTACTGGAATATTTGGTGGAATTATATTTGAAGTCAACTGCAGGGATTATTCATGCAAGGGGGATTTGGGGACCAGGAAAAATCCACCGTTCCACTAATGCCATCCATATCTGGAGCAAAATGGGGAAATATAGATCCACAAAAATCAGTTCCCTGGAAAGGGTCTTCATCCACCTCTACATTAAGCAGGTCCTCCTCTTCTGGGTTATTGACTGTTCCAACTAAAAAGCATCACTGTTTTCCTCTTGATAGATATAATATAGTTTACCATCCGGTCCAAATTTGAGGTCATAAACATTTTCTACGGGATTATTTAACGGGATAGCTTCTGGCGTTCCATCAAAATCTCCACTGGCAGGAACTCTTAGTATCTGGTCTCCCTGGCTATAATAAAAATAATCTGTATTTGGGGAAACAACCACTCCTTCAATTGTTTCAGGACCTGCTGATTGCTGGATTTCGAAGTGGGATCCAAATGAACCCCGTGTTGGGTTGATGTTGACAAGAGTGATGTTTATTCCAGGTTCCTCAGGTATGAATAATAAAGTATTGGTGACTTCCTCGTAATAAATTGCCTTAGGAGTGAAATCCAAGGGAGTGGACCGGGGGCTCCGAATTGCCCTTCTTGATCAGGATTTCCCTGGATATCACTTGCCCATTTTCAAAACTGATGAGGAAACTTGGCTGGCCTGGTGCTTTTATTACAATAATAGGGCCTTCGGATGGGCCTATGGTGCCCCCAGGAGAAACTGATCCTGCTGGAGGTTGGTTGGAGGGGGCTCCTCCTTGGTCGTTCATGTCCATGATGGCATATTCCAATTGTCCTCCAGGGGTAATGTAAAAGGTGTAAAATAATCTATTCCCCCCTTGAGGTTCAAAATCCAATTCAGCGATGGCAACTGTTTGCCTTTCATCTTCCATTCCTCCCAATTCGCCTACCACACCTTGCATAGGTTCATTTAAATAATTATAAACCAAAGCCCCATCGGTGTAAAATAGTGTTTCACCAGTGATGGGGTCAATAGCTAAGGCTACATTGCCGTACCCAAAGTTGAGAACCTGGTAAACTGAGGACGGTAGGATTTTCACCTTTCCAAATGAAATATAATTATTATCCTGGCTGTGCCACAGTACCCAAAAACCCATTCGTTTTTCATTATATCCCTGTGAATAGCTGTATATTGGGTGTAAAAGGTATGAAAATACCAATATTAGGACAGTAAAAATGTTTTTTTGTTATGTTGGGACGATTCCTTTTCATAATTTACTTTTACCAGGATAAAACACCTGTCTTATCATGTCGTTTAATAAACACATGTTACTCAAATAAACGAACAAAAAATTGTTTAGGTCTTTTATATATATTGTTTTTTGTATTTTGATGTATATTATTTATACAGGTGATGCTTATGCCCAAGATCCACAATATACTCAATATTATGCAGCTCCTTTATATTTAAATCCCGCTTTTGCCGGTTCAGATTTGCAAGGTAGAATCGGTGCCAATTACCGAACCCAATGGCCTGGACTGGATGCCCAATTTAAAACATTCTCTGTTTATTATGATACCTTTTTGGAAAGGTATAATAGTGGTGTAGGGGTGATGGTGATGAATGATACTGAAGGGGCAGCAAATTTAAAGTCCTTAACCATTTCGGGGATTTATGCTTATGAACTTAAATTGGCCGAGTCCATGTATTTCAGGCCTGGATTTCAAGCCAGCTATATCCGCAGAGATATTGGCTTTTATGAAAATTTGGTTTTTGCCAATCAATAGATCCCAATGATCCATTCGCACCGCCTATGCCAGGAGATGGGAACCTGAATGGGTTGGGGGATCCGATTGATATGCTCTCCTTATCATTTGGAGGGCTTTTTTTACTGAAAATTTTTGGCTGGGGGCTTCAGCCCACCATGTTAATCAACCCAACCAGTCTTTTTTTGATGGGGAAAGCAAATTGCCGGTCAAGTTTTCCGGTCATGCAGGTTACCGGATTCCCCTGGGCCATGGTGCTATGAAAGGGATTTTACCCATACTTACAAACAAAGGTATATCACCCCAACCCTTAACTATAAACGGCAAGGCCCATTTGAGCAACTGGATGTAGGGGCTTACCTTTATGCGGAACCCTTGATTGTGGGTTTTTGGTATAGAGGGCTTCCTTATAAACCAATTAACCAGGAATCTAATCGGGATGCGTTGGTGGTTTTGCTGGGCTTGAGTTTGCCAACCGGAATGGATATTGGTTATAGTTTTGATTATACGGTTTCCCAATTAGGTATTCAGTCCGGTGGGGCTCATGAAATTAGCATTTCTTTCAGTCTTCCAGATAGGAAGAACCCTGGGGCACCAAGGTTGAGGGACACTATTCTTCCCTGTCCCAAATTTTAGTAGATTTGCCGAATGAGCGCAGAAAGTTTAAAATACTTGATGATCGGGTTGATTACCCTTGGATTTTTGTTTGATAAATTCACTTCCTGGTTAAATGTTCGTCAAAAGGTACCCCAAGTACCTGCTACCCTTCAAAATTTTTTGGATCAAGAAAAACTTCAGGAGGCCAAATCTTATCAAAAAACCAATTATTATTTTGGCCTAATAAGTGGCTCGTTTTCCTTGGTCATCACCTTGGGGATGTTAATCTGGGGTGGTTTTGGTTTGCTGGATCAATGGGTTAGCCAATGGTAGATCCAATGATCTTACAATCCCTGTTGTTTTTTGGCTTGCTTTTTATTGGTTCTGATTTGCTTTCCATCCCATTTGATTATTACCATACTTTTTAAAATTGAAGAAGAGTTTGGGTTTAATAAAACCACCCGGAAAACTTTTTTTGGAGATAAAGTAAAAGGTTATTTGGTTGGGATATTAATAGGTGGGGGCTTGCTTGCCCTTTTACTTTGGTTGATACAGGAATTGGGGGAAGGTTTCTGGCTTTACTTTTGGGGGTAGCTGCTGTTTTCATGGTTTTGATCAATATGTTTTACACTTCATGGATCTTGCCTTTGTTCAATAAATTAACTCCTCTGGAAGAAGGGGAGCTGAAAGTAAAATCATGGAATATGCTTCCTCCGTGGGGTTTTCGTTGGAAAATGTTTTTGTAATGGATGGAAGCAAACGGTCCACTAAGGCAAATGCCTTTTTTCCGGTTTTGGCAAAAGAAAAAGGTGGTTCTTTTTGATACCCTGGTGGAGCAACACAAACCAGAGGAATTGGTAGCAGTCCTGGCCCATGAAATAGGGCACTTCAAGAAAAGCACATCATCCAAAGCTTGGTGATAAGTATCCTGCAATTAGGGGTGATGCTTTTGTTGCTTTCTTTATTCGTCAATAACCAGAAATCAGCCAAGCTATGGGAGGTGATAGGTGGGCAGTCCATTTAAACTTGATAGGTTTTGCCTTACTGTTTTCCCCAATAAGTACCGTGTTGGGAATATTTATGAATTTGCTTAGCCGGAAAAACGAATTTGAAGCGGAGCGATTTGCCAAGGAAACATATGATGGCAAGCCATTGGCCAGTGCATTAAAAACGCTTTCGGTCAAAACACTAACCCAAATCAATCCACATCCCTTGCACGTTTTTGTCAACTATTCCCACCCTCCTTTGATGGAAAGGTTAGGAAGCTGGAAA
>NZ_JAUFQT010000006.1 GCF_030409905.1 Echinicola jeungdonensis | reverse complement strand
AAGCAGGGGCTTTTTATTGGAGTGCTTTCTGTGGTGGCTTTTATTGTGGGGTTAGTATTGGCTTTTAAATTTATGCACTGGGGGGCAGCTATTTTGGCTGAAAGGGTGGAAAGCCTTACGTTTATGTTACCATTTGTCTCCTTTTTGATCATTTTTATTTTTGTGGTTTTAGTCATCAGGCTTTTGGCCTACCTGGTCAAGAAAACCATGGATTTGACCATTCTTGAGCCTTTGATAATTTTGCCGGGGCCGTTTTGGGTATGTTGAAATGGGCATTTATGGTGAGTTTGTTATTCTGGGTGGGCCACTCTTTTGAGGTGGTTCTTCCCGAGAAAAAATGGAGGAATCTTCCCTATATCCTATTGTTCAGCCTATAGCACCGGTAGTGATTGACCTTTTGGATACTTTTACCCCGGCCATTCGTGATGCGATGGAGGGAATTCAGGATTTAATTGATATAAGTGAAGGGGGAAATGCTACTGCTGATTGATAATTTTGATTCTTTTTCCCATATCCTTGCGGATTATTTCAAGCAATGTGGCTTGAAACTTAAGGTTGTCCGAAATGATCTACCCCTTTCCGCTTTGAAAAAGGAAAATTATGCGGGATTAGTGCTGTCGCCTGGACCTGAAACCCCCTCAAAGGCGGGAAATCTTTTGGAAATCCTGGATTATTATCATGATAAAATTCCAGTGCTTGGAGTTTGCCTTGGCCATCAGGCAATTGGAGAATATTTTGGAGCAAAGGTCATTAAATGCGCTATGCCTGTACATGGGAAAGTTTTTCCTGTAAGGCAGCTAAGACCCCATCCGGTTTTTGAAGGTATTCCCCATACTTTTAATGTGACGCGTTACCATTCCCTGGAATTAGGGCCTTTGCCTAATTGTTTGAAGCCTTTGTTGGAAACCTGTGAAGGGAATTTAATGGCCATGGAGCACCAATCCCTCCCAATTATAGGTATTCAATTTCACCCTGAAGCTTACCTGACAGAGTTTGGAATTGACATCATTTGCAATTGGGCAAGGGTGTTTTGCCAACAGGAATTTTCCTGATCAACTATTATTTTTTGTCTTGTTTTGGATGGGGTTTGTTAAAGTAACCGGATTAAATCCATTTGTATTATCTCAAACCTACAAGGCCATTGGCAAAAAGATTGGGGTCCAATTTTCGGTAATTTGAAAATATTCAGCGATTTAATGTATATTAAATGCAAGGATCGTTTGATTATTAGCTACTTAAACTATGGATTAAGTGTTGGGTCAAGAGAGGTAATGGCTAGTGTCGGACAATTAGAGCTTAATACTTGAAAACTAGGGACTGAAGATTAACGTTTTATTAAATGAGTTCAATTTAATATCTTTAAACATGCAGGCGTACGAATTTATTAATAATTTAATCCCCCCATTGAAGTATTCGGATAAGGTGAAGATGGCCTTGTCCTGGATGGAGGAAATTCGTACCAATGTATTACCGGTGGTCGAGGAAGGGAAATTTAAAGGCTTGATTACCGATGAAATGATCTACCATATCAACAACCCTGAGTTGACCATTGGTGAGGTGGAGTTGGAGGCTGACAACTGCTTTGTTTTTAAGGATAAACATATTTATGATGTTTTGAGAGTGGCATCCGAATTTCAGACTAATATGGTTGCTGTGGTGGACCGGGAAAATACTTACCATGGAGTGGTAACCCTGGAGGATGCCATTGCTGCCTTTGCTGACTCCATGGCTATTCAGACCCAAGGAGGGGTATTGGTTTTGTCCATGTTGATGACTGAATACAGCCTTTATGAAATAGCAAGGGTGATAGAGTCTGAAAATACCAAAATCCTTAGCAGTTTTATAACCAATGATCCTTTGGATGAAAATAAAATTAAATTGACCCTAAAAGTTGACCAAATTGATTTAAAACATATCAAAGCGACATTGGAGCGTTTTGGGTATAAAATTATTGACCATTACCAGGAAGAAATGGGAGTGAGTGGGAGCAGGACAGATTGGATAACCTGCTTCGCTTTTTAGATATTTAAAAGCTATTTTCTCAATGAAGATTACTATACATGGAATAGGTTTTCAAAAAGAATTTGTTCCATATATTGAGCAGTTAATCGCTGCATTGCATTATCATCAGGCGGAAGTTTTTTTGACCGAGGCCTTTTATAAAACCATGAAGAAATCCGAGCAAAAGCTACCGGATTTACCATATTAGGTAACCGGAAAGAGTTGGAATCTATGGAGTTCGTGATCTCTGTAGGCGGAGATGGTACACTCCTGGATACGGTATCCATGGTGGGAGCTTATGAAATTCCAATATTGGGCATCAATACAGGAAGGATGGGTTTTTTGGCCACCATTGCCAAAGAGGATGTTGGTAAGGCCATAGAAGTCTTATTTGATCAGCAGTACACCATTCAGGACAGGACCTTGATCCGGATGGAATCGGATAAGCCATTATTTAGTGGTGTTCCCTATGGGTTGAATGAATTCACCATTCATAAACGGATACCTCCTCCATGATTACCGTTCACACATACATTGATGGGGAATACTTGAACAGTTATTGGGCTGATGGGCTGATAGTGGCTACTCCTACAGGATCCACAGGCTATTCCCTGAGTTGTGGAGGGCCATTGATCTCCCCTATGGCGAAAAATTTTGTTATCACGCCAGTTAGTCCACATAATTTGAATGTAAGACCAATGATTGTTTCAGATGAAAGTGAAATTAGTTTTTCGATAGAGGGACGGAGCAAAAAGTTTCTGATCTCATTGGACTCAAGGTCCACCGCTGTGGACGCCTCAGCCTTGTTGACAGTGAAACGGGAAAGGTTTTCTGCCAAACTGGTAAAATTCCACGATTACAGTTTTTTTGATACCCTAAGGAAAAAACTGAATTGGGGATATGATATGAGGAATTAGTTTTAACATAAATTAACCCTGAGGATACTTAAGTGGGTTTTTTATTCGTTGGGTACTTTATAAATTGCAGCGTCTTGAGGAAAATCAAAAATCTATTGTGTATTGTATTTGTTGGTATTGTTAGCCTGGTATTTTCTAATAATGCCCGGCAGCCTACAAGCCCAACAAAATGAATATGGTCTGGGATTAGGGGTTGCCACTTATTCGGGTGATATCATCCGGAGAGTAGATCCCGGGCAGATAGGTCTTCAAGGCACGTTTTTTGCAGGCGAAATTTTGACAATGTTTGGAGTATCCGTTTTGGGACTTCGGTAGCCCGTTTGAATGCAGCAGATAGTGTTCGGCCACTGGATGCCATGGCTGAGGCAAGAAATGCTTTTTTCAAGGGAACCCTCATTGAGGGTCATGCCCTTATGGAATTCCATTTCCTGGATTATCTAGCCCCACATTCTAAATTCAGGTATACTCCTTATGGATTTATTGGGTTTGGGTATGCCCTGTTCTTTGGTAATGGGAGGTCATTTGAGGAAATCCCGATAATCCACAAGGAGGTGTTGAGGAAAGTTATTCCCTGGGTACCCCTGTTATTCCCTTTGGTATAGGGATCAAATACCATTTGAGGGAAAGGCTCTTTTTGGCCTTGGAAATGGGATTCCGACCAACAGTGACAGATTTTCTGGATAAAATAGAATATAACGAAAATTATATTTCACGCTTTCCTGACCCTGATTACGTTCCTGATCCTGATGACCCCTATGATGTTCCACCTCCGTATGGGGTTAACTATGGCAATAAATCAGACAAAGATTGGTACTATTTTTTAGGTGTTACTTTAAGCTATTCCTTCCATCAGGTGGAATGTTATAAATATTAATTAAATGACATTTGGGATAGAATATTAAAAAGAAATACCATTTTTGTACCGCCAAAAAAATATAGTTAGGACAATAACAGGAATGAAGGAAGCGATCGACAAGGAAAGAATCCCCAACCACATAGCTGTAATTATGGATGGCAATGGCCGATGGCACAAAGTAAAGGTGCTCAACGGGTATTCGGCCACCGGAATGCTATTACAGCAGTAAGGGAAACCATAGAAGGTGCTAAAACTCTTGGCGTCAATACCTTACCCTTTATACCTTTTCTACAGAAAACTGGTCCCGTCCTAAGTTGGAGGTGAATGCTATCATGGAACTGCTGGTAAAGACCCTTACCGACCAAGTCCTGCCATGATTAAGGACAATATCAAGCTAGTAACTATTGGGGAGTTTTCCAGTTTGCCCAAAAGAGGGCAAGCCAATTAAGGGAGGCCATGGAAAAAACCGCCTCAAATGATGGTTTAACCCTGATCCTAGCCTTAAGCTATAGTGGAAGATGGAAATAAAAGAAGCAGTAAAAAGCATTGTTCAAAAGTAGCTGACAAAAAAATTGACCCGGAAGAAGTGACGGAAGAATTGATTTCTTCCCATTTACATACCCAGGATTATCCTGACCCTGAATTATTGATCAGGACAAGCGGGGAATTGAGAATCAGTAATTTCCTGCTTTGGCAATTGGCCTATACAGAGTTGTATTTCACAGATGTGTTGTGGCCTGACTTTAGAAAAGAGCACCTGTTGGAAGCGGTAAAAGATTTTCAAAAAAGAGAAAGACGCTTCGGGAAAACGGGAGCGCAGTTAAAATCATAAGATTAATGAGAAGAAGCTTAATTGTAGCCTGCTTACTCCTTTTTGCCGGAATAGCCGAAGCCCAGATCAGATTGGGCCAAAGCAGGTATTCCGTTCAAAAACCAGTAGATATTGTTGATTTAAATTATGCCAATCCAAAAAAGTTCACCATAGCTGAGATTAAGGCTGTGGGGCTTTCTACCTTGGATGAAACGGCCATCATTTCCCTTTCTGGCCTGAAAGTGGGCGATGAAATCAATGTTCCCGGCGATGAAATTTCCAATGCATTGAAGAAGCTTTGGTCCCAGGGAATTATTGGGGACGTCAAGGTGATGGTTACCAAGATCGAAGGTGACGATATTTATTTGCTTTTAGACTTGACTGAAAGGCCCAGGTTTAGCCGAGTGGAATACAGTGGGGTAACCCAAACCCAGGAAAGTGAGCTTAGAGATAAGGTCAATATTCGGGGTAGGGTGGTTCGTGATGACCTGCTTAATACTGCCAAAAGAAATATCAGGGAGTTTTTTGTAGACAAAGGGTTTCTAAATGCAGATGTAAGAGTATTGCAAGAAAGGGATACCACTTTTCCAAACAGTGTTAAGCTAAGGTTTGATGTGGACAAAAGTCCAAGATCAAAATTAATGAAATCAAGATAGCTGGAAATGAAAATTTTGCTGATGCCAAGGTCAAGAAAAAAATGAAAAAGACCAATGAACATGCCCGTGTTCATATTTTCAGGGATTTATTTACCCGCTTGTTTGAGGCAGATGCTGAAGATGTTTCCAAAGCCATTTCTCAAACAAATCCAGTTACTGATCAGGAGGTAAAAACCTATATCCATAAAAACTTTAAACTCAATTTCTTCATTCTTCCAAATTCAATAAAAAAGAATTCAGAAAGGATAAGGAAAAAGTAATCAACTTTTACCAAAACAAAGGTTACCGGGATGCAGAAATCCTCCGGACTCTGTGTACACCTTTGATCCCCAAAGGGTAAATATTGATATAGAGCTAGAGGAGGGGAAACAGTATTATTACCGCGATATTACCTTTACCGGTAATTACATCCATTCTAATGAGGAACTCCATAATAGGCTGGGGATTGATAAAGGGGATATTTATAATAAGGAACTGTTGGATAAACGGATCAATTATGATCCCACCAGAGGGGATGATATCAGCTCCCTTTACCAAGATGATGGTTACCTCTTTTTTACCATTGAACCTGTAGAGGTCAATGTGGAAAAAGATTCCATTGATATTGAAATGAGGATTTTTGAAGGTCCTCAGGTTACTGTAAATAGTGTTTCTATTGAGGGTAATGAGAGGACATCCGACCATGTGGTCATGAGGGAAATCAGGATTTTGCCTGGGCAGAAATTTGACAGGTCTTTACTGGTTAGAACCATACGGGAATTGTCGCAGGTGGGCTATTTTAACCCTGAAACCATAGAACCTAATTTGCAGCCCAATTTTGAGGATGCCACTGTGGACATCACATTCCAACTGGAAGAAAGACCCAATGACCAAATCGAGTTATCAGGTGGTTGGGGAGGTTTCTATGGATTTGTGGGAACTGTTGGATTGGTATTTAATAACTTTTCCATAAAAAATATCAGTGATTTCTCCAAATGGAGACCTCTGCCCGTCGGAGATGGCCAAAAGCTTTCCCTTAGGGTACAGGCCAATGGAAAAAGCTTCCAGAATTACAGCTTCTCCTTCACCGAACCTTGGTTTGGAGGAAGGAAACCCAATGCACTTTCCTTTAGCTTTAACCATTCCGTGCAAAGGCAATTGGATCTATACGACCGCTCCAACTTTGGAAATGAACTTGGTTTCTTCAAAATTACCGGGCTGACCCTTGGTTTGGCCAAGCGGGTGACCTGGCCTGATGATTACTTTAATATCAGTAATTCCATCCAATTCCAGATATATGAGTTTGATGAGTTTGGAAGAAGCTTTGGGTTGAGCTATGCTACCGGGAAATCCAACAGTTTGACCCTGAATACTACTGTCTCCAGAAGTAATGTGGATAGCCCCATTTATCCAAGACGGGATCCAATATTTCCCTTAGTGCTAGCTTCACACCGCCATATTCAGCATTTAATAATAATATAAGCAGGGAATCCCGGATGAGGAGAAATACAAATGGCTTGAATACCATAAATGGATGTTTGATGCCAAGTTCTACTCTCCTATGTTTGGTTCAAGCAAATTTGTAGTCAGTGCCCGGACCCATATGGGATTCCTGGGGTCTTATGGCAACAAATAGGAATTATCCCACTTGAACGATTTGTAATGGGGGGTGATGGTATGACCTTCAATAACTTCTCCCTTGGCCAGGAAATTGTAGGCTTGAGGGGTTATGAAAACCAGGTCTTGACTCCCGGAAGAGAAACAAGAGGACAGGCAGGTGCAGATCCTTTTGGAGGATTGTTTACAACAAACATGTAATGGAAATGAGGTTCCTGGTTTCTCCCAACCCATCGGCAACCATCTTTTACTTGGCTTTGCTGAAGCAGGGAACAACTGGGGGAAATATGCAGAATTTAACCCTTATGATTTGAAAAAATCTGCAGGTTTTGGGGCAAGGATTTTTATGCTGCCTTTGGCCTATTGGGTATCGATTGGGGATATGGGTTTGATCCAGCACCAGGTAGTGACCAGCCAAGTGGAGGAATGTTCCACTTTACCATCGGACAACAGTTTAGATAAACATGGAAAAGTGTTTAAAATTATTACTTTTGCTGCTGTTGCTATCTTCTGGTGTTATGGCCCAGAAGATAGGTTTTGTAGACTCGGAATATGTGCTAAATAAACATCCTGAGTATAAAAAAATTCAGGAGGATTTAAAGGCATTGGTAATGCCTGGAAAAAAGAGGCACAGAATTTGGAGCAGGAGATAAAAGAAATGTACAATTCCCTAAAAGCAGAAGAAGTTTTGTTGACAGAGGAAATGTACAATGAAAGATTGGAGGCCATTAAAGAAAAGGAAAAGGAAGCAACGGCCTTTAACACCCGGGTTTTTTGGCATAAAAGGCCAATATTATCAAAAACAGGCCGAATTGTTGCAGCCCCTTCAATCTGAAATATTTGATGCTATCGACAAGGTGGCAAAAAGACAGGGAATAGCAATTATGTTTGACAAGGCGGCAGATTTATCTATGATTTATACCGACCCGGTCCATGATTACTCAGACTTTGTCTTGGAAGAATTAGGATTAGAAGAAAATAAATAAATTTAATTAAACAAAAATTATGAAATTAAGAATCATCCTTTCAGCGATTGCTTTGTTTGGCTTCGGTCTTGTAGCCCAAGCCCAGGATAATATTAAAATTGGATATACCAATGTTGAAGCTTTGATGAGCCTGATGCCAGAAATGGAGCAAATTGATGCTGATATCAAAGATTATGGTATGCAGTTGCAAACCAATATCCAAACCAAGACTCAGAACTTCCAAAGAGAGGTGCAATCTTACCAACAAGCTGCCCAAACCATGACAGAAGATGCTAGAGCAGCAAGGAAAAAGAACTCCAACAATTGCAACAGGAAGTTCAGAAATATGAGCAAGATGCCCAGACTTCTTACCAAAGAAAATTGAGTGAATTGCTGGAACCTGTACAAAACAAAGTGTTCAATGCAATCAATTCTGTAGCTGCTGAACACAATTATTCCCATATCTTCTCTGAAACTGCTGGACAAGCTCCAGTGCTCCTATATACCAAGGAAGCAGATAAATTTACTGAATTGGTAGCTGAAGAATTGGGAATTGATCTTCCAGAATCTATGCCTGAAAATCCTGAATTGCCAACAAGAGCTCCAGGAAATAACTAAAAAACAAAGAAATCTTTAGTAAAACCCGGGCCTTGTCCGGGTTTTTTTGTGCCCTTATCTTAAATCACATTGTAAACCATTATTTAAAAGCGGTAGATCCCTAAGTAAAGGTCAAAAAGTTCACTGACACTATCAATCAGGATTTAGAAATTCCCATTTCCAACTTAAATAAGGGCTTAATATTTATTTTATTTTCAACTTTAACCCTTTAGAAAATATGGCCAAGAAGAAATTTAAAGATATCATCAGGCACTCAGAAGAAGCCATTTTAGTTGATTTTTATGCGGATTGGTGTGGGCCATGCCAAACTATGAATCCTGTTTTAGAAGAAGTGGCCGAAGAGTTCTCCGGAAAGGTAAAAATCCTAAAGGTAAATATTGACAAAAACCAGCAAGCTGCATTAAGTTTTGCTGTCCGGTCGGTGCCTCATTTTATCCTTTTTAAAAAAGGAAAAATCCTTTGGAGAAAGGGTGGGGTGATGACAAAAAGGGATTTGCTTCAGAAACTAAAAGGTTGTGTTTAGAAAAAGATTTTTTAATATTTTTTGCTTTTGGGTTCCCTGGAAACCCAAAAGCAAAAAATATTAAAAAATCTTTTTCTAAACACAACCTTTTAGTTTCTGAAGCAAATCCCTTTTTGTCATCACCCCACCCTTTCTCCAAGGATTTTTCCTTTTTTAAAAAGGATAAAATGAGGCACCGACCGGACAGCAAAACTTAATGCAGCTTGCTGGTTTTTGTCAATATTTACCTTTAGGATTTTTACCTTTCCGGAGAACTCTTCGGCCACTTCTTCTAAACAGGATTCATAGTTTGGCATGGCCCACACCAATCCGCATAAAAATCAACTAAAATGGCTTCTTCTGAGTGCCTGATGATATCTTTAAATTTCTTCTTGGCCATATTTTCTAAAGGGTTAAAGTTGAAAATAAAATAAATATTAAGCCCTTATTTAAGTTGGAAATGGGAATTTCTAAATCCTGATTGATAGTGTCAGTGAACTTTTTGACCTTTACTTAGGGATCTACCGCTTTTAAATAATGGTTTACAATGTGATTTAAGATAAGGGCACAAAAAAACCCGGACAAGGCCCGGGTTTTACTAAGATTTCTTTGTTTTTTTAGTTATTTCCTGGAGCTCTTGTTGGCAATTCAGGATTTTCAGGCATAGATTCTGGAAGATCATTCCCAATTCTTCAGCTACCAATTCAGTAAATTTATCTGCTTCCTTGGTATATAGGAGCACTGGAGCTTGTCCAGCAGTTTCAGAGAAGATATGGGAATAATTGTGTTCAGCAGCTACAGAATTGATTGCATTGAACACTTTGTTTTGTACAGGTTCCAGCAATTCACTCAATTTTCTTTGGTAAGAAGTCTGGGCATCTTGCTCATATTTCTGAACTTCCTGTTGCAATTGTTGGAGTTCTTTTTCCTTGGCTGCTCTAGCATCTTCTGTCATGGTTTGGGCAGCTTGTTGGTAAGATTGCACCTCTCTTTGGAAGTTCTGAGTCTTGGTTTGGATATTGGTTTGCAACTGCATACCATAATCTTTGATATCAGCATCAATTTGCTCCATTTCTGGCATCAGGCTCATCAAAGCTTCAACATTGGTATATCCAATTTTAATATTATCCTGGGCTTGGGCTACAAGACCGAAGCCAAACAAAGCAATCGCTGAAAGGATGATTCTTAATTTCATAATTTTTTTTAATTAAATTTATTTATTTTCTTCTAATCCTAATTCTTCCAAGACAAAGTCTGAGTAATCATGGACCGGGTCGGTATAAATCATAGATAAATCTGCCGCCTTGTCAAACATAATTGCTATTCCCTGTCTTTTTGCCACCTTGTCGATAGCATCAAATATTTCAGATTGAAGGGGCTGCAACAATTCGGCCTGTTTTTGATAATATTGGCCTTTTATGCCAAAAACCCGGGTGTTAAAGGCCGTTGCTTCCTTTTCCTTTTCTTTAATGGCCTCCAATCTTTCATTGTACATTTCCTCTGTCAACAAAACTTCTTCTGCTTTTAGGGAATTGTACATTTCTTTTATCTCCTGCTCCAAATTCTGTGCCTCTTTTTTCCAGGCATTACCCAATGCCTTTAAATCCTCCTGAATTTTTTTATACTCAGGATGTTTATTTAGCACATATTCCGAGTCTACAAACCCTATCTTCTGGGCCATAACACCAGAAGATAGCAACAGCAGCAAAAGTAATAATTTTAAACACTTTTCCATGTTTATCTAAACTGTTGTCCGATGGTAAAGTGGAACATTCCTCCACTTGGCTGGTCACTACCTGGTGCTGGATCAAACCCATATCCCCAATCGATACCCAATAGGCCAAAGGCAGGCATAAAAATCCTTGCCCCAAAACCTGCAGATTTTTTCAAATCATAAGGTTAAATTCTGCATATTTCCCCCAGTTGTTCCCTGCTTCAGCAAAGCCAAGTAAAAAGATGGTTGCCGATGGGTTGGGAGAAACCAGGAACCTCATTTCCATTACATGTTTGTTGTAAACAATCCCTCCAAAAGGATCTGCACCTGCCTGTCCTCTTGTTTCTCTTCCGGGAGTCAAGACCTGGTTTTCATAACCCCTCAAGCCTACAATTTCCTGGCCAAGGGAGAAGTTATTGAAGGTCATACCATCACCCCCCATTACAAATCGTTCAAGTGGGATAATTCCTATTTTGTTGCCATAAGACCCCAGGAATCCCATATGGGTCCGGGCACTGACTACAAATTTGCTTGAACCAAACATAGGAGAGTAGAACTTGGCATCAAACATCCATTTATGGTATTCAAGCCATTTGTATTTCTCCTCATCCGGGATTCCCTGCTTATATTATTATTAAATGCTGAATATGGCGGTGTGAAGCTAGCACTAAGGGAAATATTGGATCCCCGTCTTGGATAAATGGGGCTATCCACATTACTTCTGGAGACAGTAGTATTCAGGGTCAAACTGTTGGATTTCCCGGTAGCATAGCTCAACCCAAGCTTCTTCCAAACTCATCAAACTCATATATCTGGAATTGGATGGAATTACTGATATTAAAGTAATCATCAGGCCAGGTCACCCGCTTGGCCAAACCAAGGGTCAGCCCGGTAATTTTGAAGAAACCAAGTTCATTTCCAAAGTTGGAGCGGTCGTATAGATCCAATTGCCTTTGCACGGAATGGTTAAAGCTAAAGGAAAGTGCATTGGGTTTCCTTCCTCCAAACCAAGGTTCGGTGAAGGAGAAGCTGTAATTCTGGAAGCTTTTTCCATTGGCCTGTACCCTAAGGGAAAGCTTTTGGCCATCTCCGACGGGCAGAGGTCTCCATTTGGAGAAATCACTGATATTTTTTATGGAAAAGTTATTAAATACCAATCCAACAGTTCCCACAAATCCATAGAAACCTCCCCAACCACCTGATAACTCGATTTGGTCATTGGGTCTTTCTTCCAGTTGGAATGTGATGTCCACAGTGGCATCCTCAAAATTGGGCTGCAAATTAGGTTCTATGGTTTCAGGGTTAAAATAGCCCACCTGCGACAATTCCCGTATGGTTCTAACCAGTAAAGACCTGTCAAATTTCTGCCCAGGCAAAATCCTGATTTCCCTCATGACCACATGGTCGGATGTCCTCTCATTACCCTCAATAGAACACTATTTACAGTAACCTGAGGACCTTCAAAAATCCTCATTTCAATATCAATGGAATCTTTTTCCACATTGACCTCTACAGGTTCAATGGTAAAAAAGAGGTAACCATCATCTTGGTAAAGGGAGCTGATATCATCCCCTCTGGTGGGATCATAATTGATCCGTTTATCCAACAGTTCCTTATTATAAATATCCCCTTTATCAATCCCCAGCCTATTATGGAGTTCCTCATTAGAATGGATGTAATTACCGGTAAAGGTAATATCGCGGTAATAATACTGTTTCCCCTCCTCTAGCTCTATATCAATATTTACCCTTTGGGGATCAAAGGTGTACACAGAGTCCCGGAGGATTTCTGCATCCCGGTAACCTTTGTTTTGGTAAAAGTTGATTACTTTTTCCTTATCCTTTCTGAATTCTTTTTATTGAATTTGGAAGAATTGAAGAAATTGAGTTTAAAGTTTTTATGGATATAGGTTTTTACCTCCTGATCAGTAACTGGATTTGTTTGAGAAATGGCTTTGGAAACATCTTCAGCATCTGCCTCAAACAAGCGGGTAAATAAATCCCTGAAAATATGAACACGGGCATGTTCATTGGTCTTTTTCATTTTTTTCTTGACCTTGGCATCAGCAAAATTTTCATTTCCAGCTATCTTGATTTCATTAATTTTGATCTTGGACTTTTTGTCCACATCAAACCTTAGCTTAACACTGTTTGGAAAAGTGGTATCCCTTTCTTGCAATACTCTTACATCTGCATTTAGAAACCCTTTGTCTACAAAAAACTCCCTGATATTTCTTTTGGCAGTATTAAGCAGGTCATCACGAACCACCCTACCCCGAATATTGACCTTATCTCTAAGCTCACTTTCCTGGGTTTGGGTTACCCCACTGTATTCCACTCGGCTAAACCTGGGCCTTTCAGTCAAGTCTAAAAGCAAATAAATATCGTCACCTTCGATCTTGGTAACCATCACCTTGACGTCCCCAATAATTCCCTGGGACCAAAGCTTCTTCAATGCATTGGAAATTTCATCGCCGGGAACATTGATTTCATCGCCCACTTTCAGGCCAGAAAGGGAAATGATGGCCGTTTCATCCAAGGTAGAAAGCCCCACAGCCTTAATCTCAGCTATGGTGAACTTTTTTGGATTGGCATAATTTAAATCAACAATATCTACTGGTTTTTGAACGGAATACCTGCTTTGGCCCAATCTGATCTGGGCTTCGGCTATTCCGGCAAAAAGGAGTAAGCAGGCTACAATTAAGCTTCTTCTCATTAATCTTATGATTTTAACTGCGCTCCCGTTTTCCCGAAGCGTCTTTCTCTTTTTTGAAAATCTTTTACCGCTTCCAACAGGTGCTCTTTTTCTAAAGTCAGGCCACAACACATCTGTGAAATACAACTCTGTATAGGCCAATTGCCAAAGCAGGAAATTACTGATTCTCAATTCCCCGCTTGTCCTGATCAATAATTCAGGGTCAGGATAATCCTGGGTATGTAAATGGGAAGAAATCAATTCTTCCGTCACTTCTTCCGGGTCATTTTTTTGTCAGCTACTTTTTGAACAATGCTTTTTACTGCTTCTTTTATTTCCCATCTTCCACTATAGCTTAAGGCTAGGATCAGGGTTAAACCATCATTTGAGGCGGTTTTTTCCATGGCCTCCCTTAATTTGGCTTGCCCTCTTTTGGGCAAACTGGAAAACTCCCCAATAGTTACTAGCTTGATATTGTCCTTAATCATGGCAGGGACTTGGTCGGTAAGGGTCTTTACCAGCAGTTCCATGATAGCATTCACCTCCAACTTAGGACGGGACCAGTTTTCTGTAGAAAAGGTATAAAGGGTAAGGTATTTGACGCCAAGAGTTTTAGCACCTTCTATGGTTTCCCTTACTGCTGTAATAGCATTCCGGTGGCCGAATACCCGTTGAGCACCTTTACTTTGTGCCCATCGGCCATTGCCATCCATAATTACAGCTATGTGGTTGGGGATTCTTTCCTTGTCGATCGCTTCCTTCATTCCTGTTATTGTCCTAACTATATTTTTTTGGCGGTACAAAAATGGTATTTCTTTTTTAATATTCTATCCCAAATGTCATTTAATTAATATTTATAACATTCCACCTGATGGAAGGAATAGCTTAAAGTAACACCTAAAAAATAGTACCAATCTTTGTCTGATTTATTGCCATAGTTAACCCCATACGGAGGTGGAACATCATAGGGGTCATCAGGATCAGGAACGTAATCAGGGTCAGGAAGCGTGAAATATAATTTTCGTTATATTCTATTTTATCCAGAAAATCTGTCACTGTTGGTCGGAATCCCATTTCCAAGGCCAAAAAGAGCCTTTCCCTCAAATGGTATTTGATCCCTATACCAAAGGGAATAACAGGGGTACCCAGGGAATAACTTTCCTCAACACCTCCTTGTGGATTATCGGGATTTCCCTCAAATGACCTCCCATTACCAAAGAACAGGGCATACCCAAACCCAATAAATCCATAAGGAGTATACCTGAATTTAGAATGTGGGGCTAGATAATCCAGGAAATGGAATTCCATAAGGGCATGACCCTCAATGAGGGTTCCCTTGAAAAAAGCATTTCTTGCCTCAGCCATGGCATCCAGTGGCCGAACACTATCTGCTGCATTCAAACGGGCTACCGAAGTCCCAAAACGGATACTCCAAACATTGTCAAAATTTCGCCTGCCAAAAACGTGCCTTGAAGACCTATCTGCCCGGGATCTACTCTCCGGATGATATCACCCGAATAAGTGGCAACCCCTAATCCCAGACCATATTCATTTTGTTGGGCTTGTAGGCTGCCGGCATTATTAGAAATACCAGGCTAACAATACCAACAAATACAATACACAATAGATTTTTGATTTTCCTCAAGACGCTGCAATTTATAAAGTACCCAACGAATAAAAAACCCACTTAAGTATCCTCAGGGTTAATTTATGTTAAAACTAATTCCTCATATCATATCCCCAATTCAGTTTTTTCCTTAGGGTATCAAAAAAACTGTAATCGTGGAATTTTACCAGTTTGGCAGAAAACCTTTCCCGTTTCACTGTCAACAAGGCTGAGGCGTCCACAGCGTGGACCTTGAGTCCAATGAGATCAGAAACTTTTTGCTCCGTCCCTCTATCGAAAAACTAATTTCACTTTCATCTGAAACAATCATTGGTCTTACATTCAAATTATGTGGACTAACTGGCGTGATAACAAAATTTTTCGCCATAGGGGAGATCAATGGCCCTCCACAACTCAGGGAATAGCCTGTGGATCCTGTAGGAGTAGCCACTATCAGCCCATCAGCCCAATAACTGTTCAAGTATTCCCCATCAATGTATGTGTGAACGGTAATCATGGAGGAGGTATCCCGTTTATGAATGGTGAATTCATTCAACCCATAGGGAACACCACTAAATAATGGCTTATCCGATTCCATCCGGATCAAGGTCCTGTCCTGAATGGTGTACTGCTGATCAAATAAGACTTCTATGGCCTTACCAACATCCTCTTTGGCAATGGTGGCCAAAAAACCCATCCTTCCTGTATTGATGCCCAATATTGGAATTTCATAAGCTCCCACCATGGATACCGTATCCAGGAGTGTACCATCTCCGCCTACAGAGATCACGAACTCCATAGATTCCAACTCTTTCCGGTTACCTAATATGGTAAATCCGGTAGCTTTTGCTCCGGATTTCTTCATGGTTTTATAAAAGGCCTCGGTCAAAAAAACTTCCGCCTGATGATAATGCAATGCAGCGATTAACTGCTCAATATATGGAACAAATTCTTTTTGAAAACCTATTCCATGTATAGTAATCTTCATTGAGAAAATAGCTTTTAAATATCTAAAAAGCGAAGCAGGTTATCCATCTGTCCTGCTCCCACTCACTCCCATTTCTTCCTGTAATGGTCAATAATTTTATACCCAAAACGCTCCAATGTCGCTTTGATATGTTTTAAATCAATTTGGTCAACTTTTAGGGTCAATTTAATTTTATTTTCATCCAAAGGATCATTGGTTATAAAACTGCTAAGGATTTTGGTATTTTCAGACTCTATCACCCTTGCTATTTCATAAGGCTGTATTCAGTCATCAACATGGACAAAACCAATACCCTCCTTGGGTCTGAATAGCCATGGAGTCAGCAAAGGCAGCAATGGCATCCTCCAGGGTTACCACTCCATGGTAAGTATTTTCCCGGTCCACCACAGCAACCATATTAGTCTGAAATTCGGATGCCACTCTCAAAACATCATAAATATGTTTATCCTTAAAAACAAAGCAGTTGTCAGCCTCCAACTCCACCTCACCAATGGTCAACTCAGGGTTGTTGATATGGTAGATCATTTCATCGGTAATCAAGCCTTTAAATTTCCCTTCCTCGACCACCGGTAATACATTGGTACGAATTTCCTCCATCCAGGACAAGGCCATCTTCACCTTATCCGAATACTTCAATGGGGGGATTAAATTATTAATAAATTCGTACGCCTGCATGTTTAAAGATATTAAATTGAACTCATTTAATAAAACGTTAATCTTCAGTCCCTAGTTTTCAAGTATTAAGCTCTAATTGTCCGACACTAGCCATTACCTCTCTTGACCCAACACTTAATCCATAGTTTAAGTAGCTAATAATCAACGATCCTTGCATTTAATATACATTAAATCGCTGAATATTTTTCAAATTACCGAAAATTGGACCCCAATCTTTTTGCCATGGCCTTGTAGGTTTGAGATAATACAAATGGATTTAATCCGGTTACTTTAACAAACCCCATCCAAAACAAGACAAAAATAATAGTTGATCAGGAAAATTCCTGTTGGCAAACACCCTTGCCCAATTGCAAATGATGTCAATTCCAAACTCTGTCAGGTAAGCTTCAGGGTGAAATTGAATACCTATAATTGGGAGGGATTGGTGCTCCATGGCCATTAAATTCCCTTCACAGGTTTCCACAAAGGCTTCAAACAATTAGGCAAAGGCCCTAATTCCAGGGAATGGTAACGCGTCACATTAAAAGTATGGGGAATACCTTCAAAAACCGGATGGGGTCTTAGCTGCCTTACAGGAAAAACTTTCCCATGTACAGGCATAGCGCATTTAATGACCTTTGCTCCAAAATATTCTCCAATTGCCTGATGGCCAAGGCAAACTCCAAGCACTGGAATTTTATCATGATAATAATCCAGGATTTCCAAAGATTTCCCGCCTTTGAGGGGGTTTCAGGTCCAGGCGACAGCACTAATCCCGCATAATTTTCCTTTTTCAAAGCGGAAAGGGTAGATCATTTCGGACAACCTTAAGTTTCAAGCCACATTGCTTGAAATAATCCGCAAGGATATGGGAAAAAGAATCAAAATTATCAATCAGCAGTAGCATTTCCCCCTTCACTTATATCAATTAATCCTGAATTCCCTCCATCGCATCACGAATGGCCGGGTAAAAGTATCCAAAAGGTCAATCACTACCGGTGCTATAGGCTGAACAATAGGATATAGGGAAGATTCCTCCATTTTTTCCTCGGGAAGAACCACCTCAAAAGAGTGGCCCACCCAGAATAACAAACTCACCATAAATGCCCATTTCAACATACCCAAAACGGCCCCGGCAAAATTATCAAAGGCTCCAAGAATGGTCAAATCCATGGTTTTCTTGACCAGGTAGGCCAAAAGCCTGATGACTAAAACCACAAAAATAAAAATGATCAAAAAGGAGACAAATGGTAACATAAACGTAAGGCTTTCCACCCTTTCAGCCAAAATAGCTGCCCCCCAGTGCATAAATTTAAAAGCCAATACTAACCCCACAATAAAAGCCACCACAGAAAGCACTCCAATAAAAGCCCCTGCTTGTAACCACTGTAAGCCCCAATGGCCAATAATATCAATATGACCCAATCTATGGTACCCATGAATTTGACCTATGCCAATAATCCTTTTACCTTTTGGGAAATCAATTTTCCATCCGCTTTTCCTGCCAGTTTCTTGGTAGCTACACCCATCACTTTCCCCATGTCTTTGGGCCCTTCTGCTCCCACCTCGGCAATAATTCCTTTAATGCTGCCTCCAGCTCCTCCTCAGAAAGTTGTTTTGGAAGGAATTCATTGATAATGTCAAGTTCATCCTGCTCCACCTCTGCCAGGTCCTGTCTGTTCTGCTGAAGGTAAACTTCTAAAGAATCCTTTCTCTGTTGGCAGCTTTAGAAAGTAATTTGATTTCTTCTTCCTCAGTCATGCCTTTTTCTGAACCCTTTGATTCCTCCAAAAGTATCAGGGACTTAATTGACCGTAAAGCCCGCAGCCTATCCTTATTTTTAGCCAACATGGCCTTTTTAATTCTCCTCTCTACACTTTGCTTAAACTCATTATTTTACGTTTATGTTTTAGGTGTATTTTTGTAACAAAATTAGAGCATATTTAATAAAATGACCAAATTAAGCGTAAATATTAACAAAGTTGGCAACCCTTCGAATGCAAGGGGAGGAAACAATCCTGATGTCATTCAAGTTGCTTTGGATGCAGAAAAATTTGGGGCTGAAGGAATCACCGTCCACCCCAGGCCAGATGAAAGACACATCCGCTATGATGATGTCATGCAACTTAAAGATGCGGTCACCACAGAATTTAACATAGAAGGGTATCCGGATAAAAGATATATGGAAATCATCCGCCTGGTTAAACCTGCCCAGGCAACATTGGTACCTGACCCTCCTGAAGTTTTGACCTCCAATACAGGCTGGGATACCATTTCACATCAGGAAATGCTCAAAGATATTATTGCAGAACTCCATGAATATGACACCCGGACTTCCATATTTATCAACCCAGTAGCCAAATACTTTGAACCAGCCAAGCTTACAGGTACGGACAGGGTGGAGCTATATACAGAACCTTATGCTTCCAATTATCGAACCAACAAGCAAAACTGCTGTGAAACCCTATGTGGAAGTGGCAGAAATTGCACGGAATTGGGTTTAGGTCTCAATGCCGGACATGATTTGGACCTCAACAACCTCAGGTTTCTAAAAGAACATATCCCTTATTGGATGAAGTTTCCATTGGCATGCCCTGATCTGTGATGCATTATATTTTGGTCTGGAAAACACCATCCAAATGTACCTAAGACAGTTGGAGGATATTTAACTTTTCTTTTGGGACTCATTTTATTTTATTCCCAATTTTCTAAGGGCAAAACCTATCAGATCAATACCTTTGAATCCACAATGAATTAACCAGTATGACATTAAATTATAAGAAAATAGGGCAGGGAGAACCATTGATCATTCTTCACGGACTTTTTGGTTCAGCAGACAATTGGATGAGTATAGCCAAGGAGTTAGAAAATGATTTCACCATATATTTGGTAGACCAAAGGAACCATGGGGAAAGCCCAAAAAGTGACGAATGGACCTATAAAGCCATGGCGGAAGACTTAGCAGGTTTTTTGACCTCCCAAGGCCTGGAAGCGGTAAATCTTATGGGACATTCCATGGGCGGAAAAACTGCTATGAACTTTGCCCTGAAATACCCGGGGAAAGTCAAAAAACTCATTATTGCAGACATTGCCCCCCGCTATTATGATCCTCATCACCAATCTATCCTGGAAGGGCTAAATGCTATCGACTTGGAAAACCTTTCTTCCCGGAAAGAAGCAGAAGATACCCTATCCAAATATATATCCGAAAAGGGTATCCGCCAGTTTTTGCTAAAAAACCTGGGAAGAAATGAAGAAAGTAAAATTTACCTGGAAGGTAAACCTCCCTGTTATTACAGAAAAAATAGAAAATGTTGGCGAGGCCTTACAGGGAAATCAGACTTTTGAAAAACCCAACCCTGTTTATGCGTGGTGCCAATTCGGATTATATACAAGATCAAGACAAGGCCGATCTGGAGAAAATTTTTCCCTGATTATAAACTAATATCCATTAAAAATGCCGGCCATTGGCTTCATGCTGAACAACCTGCCGCTGTGGTAGCCACCATAAAGGTTTTTTGAAGTAAAATGAACCATTCAGCCTTACCTTGATATGAAAAAAGGAAAGCTTTACCTGATCCCCAATATCCTTGCCCCTAATACCGAAAATGAGGTAATAAGCCCACAGGTCAAATCGGTAATTTCAAAAACCCGTTTTTTTCTGGCAGAAAAATCTTAGGACAGCAAGAAGATATATTTCCAGTTTGAAACTGGGATTAACCATGAGGATCTTCATTTGGAGATTTTGACAAAAAAACAAAACCAACCCAAATTCCTACTTTGATGCACCGGCGCTGGAGGGACAGGATATTGGAATCATTTCAGAAGCAGGTTGTCCGGGAATAGCCGACCCCGGCTCATTGGCAGTGGCATTTGCCCATCAAAAAGGAATCCAGGTGGTCCCCCTCTCAGGACCATCCTCCATGTTTTGGCCCTGATGGGTTCAGGCTTCAATGGGCAATCTTTTGCTTTTCACGGCTATTTGCCCATTGACAAAAAGGCAGAGCTGAAGCTATCCGCCAATTAGAAAGTGAATCTGCCCGATTTCAGAAAACTCAGATTTTCATGGAAAACCCATTTAGGAACGACCAACTATTGGATGACCTGAAAAAGACCCTCCATCCCAACACCAAATTATGCATAGCCAAAAACATTACCGGTCCGGATGAACTCATCCAAACCAAAACGATGGCTCAATGGAAAAAAGCCAAAATCGACTTGCACAAAATCCCTACTGTATTTGTGCTTTACGCCAGTGCCTGAAATGGGTAACCAACCCGTAAATTATCCAATGCCATTACCCTAAAATTTTAATCTGAACCCAAAATTTTATTTCCTCCTTAAACTGTAATTTTACACGCCATTAAAAAAAAGGAAAACACTACCATATATGTCATATTTGTTCACCTCAGAGTCTGTTTCTGAAGGGACACCCGGATAAAATATCCGATCAGATATCAGATGCATTAATAGATAATTTTCTGGCTTTTGATCCCAAATCCAAAGTAGCCTGTGAAACCCTTGTAACTACAGGGCAGGTTGTATTGGCAGGGAAGTAAAAGTCTGACACTTATTTAGATGTTCAAAAAATCGCCCGGATGTCATCAACAGAATCGGATACACCAAAGGTGACTACATGTTTGACGGTAAATCCTGCGGAGTTTTGTCGGCCATACATGAGCAATCTCCAGACATCAATCAAGGGGTGGACAGGACCAGCCCTGAGGAGCAGGGTGCCGGCGACCAAGGCATGATGTTTGGGTATGCCACCCAGAGAATCCGCCAACTTTATGCCTTTGGCTTTGGACCCTTCTCACAGGCTTTTGAAAGAATTGGCCTCATTGAGAAGGGAAAATAAGGACATCACCTATCTGCGGCCGGATGCCAAAGCCCAGGTTACCATCGAATACAGTGATGATAATGTTCCTCAAAGGATCGATGCCATCGTCATTTCCACCCAACATGATGATTTTGGGGAAGAAGAAGTCATGTTGAAAAAGATCAAACAGGATATTCTTTGACATTCTGATTCCAAGGGTAAAAGCCCAGTTACTTCCAGAGATTCAGGCTTTGTTTACCGATGAAATCAAATATCATATTAACCCTACCGGAAAATTTGTAATTGGAGGGCCTCATGGGGACACTGGACTTACAGGAAGGAAGATCATCGTAGACACTTATGGAGGTAAAGGTGCCCACGGCGGGGGAGCATTTTCCGGAAAGGATCCATCAAAAGTGGACCGATCTGCCGCTTACGCCACCGACATATTGCCAAAAACATGGTTGCTGCAGGGATTGCCGATGAAGTATTGGTGCAAGTATCCTATGCCATCGGGGTGGCTGAGCCCATGGGATTGTACGTCAATACCCACGGAACGGCCAAAGTTGCACTTTCAGATGGTGAAATTGCCAGAAAAAATTTCCAAGATATTTGACATGCGGCCCTATGCCATTGAGCAAAGGCTTAAATTGAGAAACCCCATATATGAAGAAACGCTGCCTATGGGCATATGGGAGAAAAAATGAAGTGGTTACCAAATCCTTCGTTTCACAGGATGCACATCCGTTATTTGGATGTGGAATTGTTCACCTGGGAAAAGCTGGATTATGTAGATCAAATCAAAAAAGCATTTAAACCTATAATAAAAGCGGCCTTGAGCCGCTTTTTTCATTATATTTTTAATTGCTATAGAAGTTATTGGGTTAATGGAATCCTACTGCTTTTAACTGGATAACCATTTCCTAAAACCCATCGGTAAAAGAGTAATATTACTCTTTACCGATGGGTTTTAGGAAATGGTATCCAGTTAAAAGCAGTAGGATTCCCATTAACCCAATACTTCTATAGCAATTAAAAAAATATAATGAAAAAAAAGCGGCTCAAGGGCCGCTTTTATTATAGGTTAAATGCTTTTTTGATTTGATCTACATTAATCCAGCTTTTCCCAGGGGAACAATTCCACATCCAAAGTAACGGATGTGCCATCCTGTGAAACGAAGGATTTGGTAACCACTTCATTTTTTCTTCCCATATGCCCATAGGCAGCGGTTTCTTCATATATGGGGTTTCTCAATTTAAGCCTTTGCTCAATGGCATAGGGCCGCATGTCAAATATCTTGGAAATTTTTCTGGCAATTTCACCATCTGAAAGTGCAACTTTTGGCCGTTCCGTGGGTATTGACGTACAATCCCATGGGCTCAGCCACCCCGATGGCATAGGATACTTGCACCAATACTTCATCGGCAATCCCTGCAGCAACCATGTTTTTGGCAATATAGTCTGTGGCGTAAGCGGCAGATCGGTCCACTTTTGATGGATCCTTTCGGAAAATGCTCCCCCGCCGTGGGCACCTTTACCTCCATAAGTGTCTACGATGATCTTCCTTCCTGTAAGTCCAGTGTCCCCATGAGGCCCTCCAATTACAAATTTTCCCGGTAGGGTTAATATGATATTTGATTTCATCGGTAAACAAAGCCTGAATCCTGGAAGTAACTGGGCTTTTACCCTGGAATCAGAATGTCAAGAATATCCTGTTTGATCTTTCAACATGACTTCTTCTTCCCCCAAAATCATCATGTTGGGTGGAAATGACGATGGCATCGATCCTTTGAGGAACATTATCATCACTGTATTAGATGGTAACCTGGGCTTTGGCATCCGGCCGCAGATAGGTGATGTCCTTATTTTCCTTCTCAATGAGGCCAATTCTTTCAAAAGCCTGTGAGAAAGGTCCAAAGCCAAAGGCATAAAGTTGGCGGATTCTCTGGTGGCATACCCAAAACATCATGCCTTGGTCGCCGGACCCTGCTCTCAGGGCGGTCCTGTCCACCCCTTGATTGATGTCTGGAGATTGCTCATGTATGGCCGACAAAACTCCGCAGGATTTACCGTCAAACATGTAGTCACCTTTGGTGTATCCGATTCTGTTGATGACATCCCGGGCGATTTTTTGAACATCTAAATAAGTGTCAGACTTTACTTCCCCTGCCAATACAACCTGCCTGTAGTTACAAGGGTTTCACAGGCTACTTTGGATTTGGGATCAAAAGCCAGAAAATATCTATTAATGCATCTGATATCTGATCGGATTTTATCGGGTGTCCTTCAGAAACAGACTCTGAGGTGAACAAATATGACATATATGGTAGTGTTTTCCTTTTTTTTAATGGCGTGTAAAATTACAGTTTAAGGAGGAAATAAAAAATTTTGGGTTCAGATTAAAATTTTGGGTAATGGCATTGGATAATTACGGGATTGGTTACCCATTTCAGGCACTGGCGTAAAGCACAAATACAGTAGGGATTTTGTGCAAGTCGATTTTGGCTTTTTTCCATTGAGCCATCGTTTTGGTTTGGATGAGTTCATCCGGACCGGTAATGTTTTGGCTATGCATAATTTGGTGTTGGGATGGAGGGTCTTTTTCAGGTCATCCAATAGTTGGTCGTTCCTAAATGGGGTTTCCATGAAAATCTGAGTTTTCTGAAATCGGGCAGATTCACTTTCTAATTGGCGGATAGCTTCAGCTCTGGCCTTTTTGTCAATGGGCAAATTAGCCGTGAAAAGCAAAAGATTGCCCATTGAAGCCTGAACCCATCAGGGCCAAAAACATGGAGGATGGTCCTGAGAGGGGGACACTGGATTCCTTTTGATGGGCAAATGCCACTGCCAATGAGCCGGGGTCGGCTATTCCCGGACAACCTGCTTCTGAATGATTCAATATCCTGTCCCTCCAGCGCCGGTTGCATCAAAGTAGGAATTTGGGTTGGTTTTGTTTTTGTCAAAATCTCCAAATGAAGATCCTCAATGGTTAATCCCAGTTTCAAACTGGAAATATATCTTCTTGCTGTCCTAGATTTTCTGCCAGAAAAAACGGGTGTTTGAAATTACCGATTTGACCTGTGGGCTTATTACCTCATTTCGGTATTAGGGGCAAGGATATTGGGGATCAGGTAAAGCTTCCTTTTTTCATATCAAGGTAAGGCTGAATGGTCATTTTACTTCAAAAAAGCCTTTATGGTGGCTACCACAGCGGCAGGTTGTTCAGCATGAAGCCCAATGGCCGGCATTTTTAATGGATATTAGTTTATAATCAGGGAAAAATTTCTCCAGATCGGCCTTGTCTTGATCTTGTATATAATCCGAATTGGCACCACGCATAAACAGGGTTGGGTTTTCAAAAGTCTGATTTCCCGTAAGGCCTCGCCAACATTTTATTTTTTTCTGTAATAACAGGGAGGTTTACCTTCCAGGTAAATTTACTTTCTTCATTTCTTCCAGGTTTTTTAGCAAAAACTGGCGGATACCCTTTTCGGATATATATTTGGATAGGGTATCTTCTGCTTCTTTCCGGGAAGAAAGGTTTTCCAAGTCGATAGCATTTTAGCCCTTCCAGGATAGATTGGTGATGAGGATCATAATAGCGGGGGGGCAATGTCTGCAATAATGAGTTTTTTGACTTTCCCCGGGTATTTCAGGGCAAAGTTCATAGCAGTTTTTCCGCCCATGGAATGTCCCATAAGATTTACCGCTTCCAGGCCTTGGGAGGTCAAAAAACCTGCTAAGTCTTCCGCCATGGCTTTATAGGTCCATTCGTCACTTTTTGGGCTTTCCCCATGGTTCCTTTGGTTACCAAATATATGGTGAAATCATTTCTAACTCCTTGGCTATACTCATCCAATTGTCTGCTGAACCAAAAAAGTCCGTGAAGAATGATCAATGGTTCTCCCTGCCCTATTTTCTTATAATTTAATGTCATACTGGTTAATTCATTGTGGATTCAAAGGTATTGATCTGATAGGTTTTGCCCTTAGAAAATTGGGAATAAAATAAAATGAGTCCCAAAAGAAAAGGTTAAATATCCTCCAACTGTCTTAGGTACATTTGGATGGTGTTTTCCAGACCAAAATATAATGCATCACAGATCAGGGCATGGCCAATGGAAACTTCATCCAAATAAGGGATATGTTCTTTTAGAAACCTGAGGTTGTTGAGGTCCAAATCATGTCCGGCATTGAGACCTAAAACCCAATTCCCGTGCAATTTCTGCCACTTCCACATAGGGTTTCACAGCAGTTTGCTTGTTGGTTCGATAATTGGAAGCATAAGGTTCTGTATATAGCTCCACCCTGTCCGTACCTGTAAGCTTGGCTGGTTCAAAGTATTGGCTACTGGGTTGATAAATATGGAAGTCCGGGTGTCATATTCATGGAGTTCTGCAATAATATCTTTGAGCATTTCCTGATGTGAAATGGTATCCCAGCCTGTATTGGAGGTCAAAACTTCAGGAGGGTCAGGTACCAATGTTGCCTGGGCAGGTTTAACCAGGCGGATGATTTCCATATATCTTTTATCCGGATACCCTTCTATGTTAAATTCTGTGGTGACCGCATCTCTTTAAGTTGCATGACATCATCATAGCGGATGTGTCTTTCATCTGGCCTGGGGTGGACGGTGATTCCTTCAGCCCAAATTTCTGCATCCAAAGCAACTTGAATGACATCAGGATTGTTTCCTCCCCTTGCATTGCGAAGGGTTGCAACTTTGTTAATATTTACGCTTAATTTGGTCATTTTATTAAAATATGCTCTAATTTTGTTACAAAAATACACTAAAAACATAAACGTAAAAATAATGAGTTTAAAGCAAAGTGTAGAAGGAGAAATTAAAAAGGCCATGTTGGCTAAAAATAAGGATAGGCTGCGGGCTTTACGGTCAATTAAGTCCCTGATACTTTTGGAGGAATCAAAGGGTTCAGAAAAAGGCATGACTGAGGAAGAAGAAATCAAATTACTTTCTAAAGCTGCCAAACAGAGAAAGGATTCTTTAGAAGTTTACCTTCAGCAGAAAGACAGGACCTGGCAGAGGTGGAGCAGGATGAACTTGAATTATCAATGAATTCCTTCCAAAACAACTTTCTGAGGAGGAGCTGGAGGCAGCATTAAAGGAAATTATTGCCGAGGTGGGAGCAGAAGGGCCAAAGACATGGGGAAAGTGATGGGTGTAGCTACCAAGAAACTGGCAGGAAAAGCGGATGGAAAATTGATTTCCCAAAAGGTAAAAGGATTATTGGCATAGGTCAAAATCATTGGGTACCATAGATTGGGTCATATTGATATTATTGGCCATTGGGGCTTACAGTGGTTACAAGCAGGGGCTTTTTATTGGAGTGCTTTCTGTGGTGGCTTTTATTGTGGGGTTAGTATTGGCTTTTAAATTTATGCACTGGGGGGCAGCTATTTTGGCTGAAAGGGTGGAAAGCCTTACGTTTATGTTACCATTTGTCTCCTTTTTGATCATTTTTATTTTTGTGGTTTAGTCATCAGGCTTTTGGCCTACCTGGTCAAGAAAACATGGATTTGACCATTCTTGGAGCCTTTGATAATTTTGCCGGGGCCGTTTTGGGTATGTTGAAATGGGCATTTATGGTGAGTTTGTTATTCTGGGTGGGCCACTCTTTTGAGGTGGTTCTTCCCGAGGAAAAAATGGAGGAATCTTCCCTATATCCTATTGTTCAGCCTATAGCACGGTAGTGATTGACCTTTTGGATACTTTTACCCCGGCCATTCGTGATGCGATGGAGGGAATTCAGGATTTAATTGATATAAGTGAAGGGGGAAATGCTACTGCTGATTGATAATTTTGATTCTTTTTCCCATATCCTTGCGGATTATTTCAAGCAATGTGGCTTGAAACTTAAGGTTGTCCGAAATGATCTACCCCTTTCCGCTTTGAAAAAGGAAAATTATGCGGGATTAGTGCTGTCGCCTGGACCTGAAACCCCTCAAAGGCGGGAAATCTTTTGGAAATCCTGGATTATATCATGATAAAATTCCAGTGCTTGGAGTTTGCCTTGGCCATCAGGCAATTGGAGAATATTTTGGAGCAAAGGTCATTAAATGCGCTATGCCTGTACATGGGAAAGTTTTCCTGTAAGGCAGCTAAGACCCCATCCGGTTTTTGAAGGTATTCCCCATACTTTAATGTGACGCGTTACCATCCCTGGAATTAGGGCCTTTGCCTAATGTTTGAAAGCCTTTGTTGGAAACCTGTGAAGGGAATTTAATGGCCATGGAGCACCAATCCTCCCAATTATAGGTATTCAATTTCACCCTGAAGCTTACCTGACAGAGTTTGGAATTGACATCATTTGCAATTGGGCAAGGGTGTTTGCAACAGGAATTTTCCTGATCAACTATTATTTTTGTCTTGTTTGGATGGGGTTTGGTAAAGTAACCGGATTAAATCCATTTGTATTATCTCAAACCTACAAGGCCATTGGCAAAAAGATTGGGTCCAATTTTCGGTAATTTGAAAAATATTCAGCGATTTAATGTATATTAAATGCAAGGATCGTTGATTATTAGCTACTTAAACTATGGATTAAGTGTTGGGTCAAGAGAGGTAATGGCTAGTGTCGGACAATTAGAGCTTAATACTTGAAAACTAGGGACTGAAGATTAACGTTTTATTAAATGAGTTCAATTTAATATCTTTAAACATGCAGGCGTACGAATTATTAATAATTTAATCCCCCATTGAAGTATTCGGATAAGGTGAAGATGGCCTTGTCTGGATGGAGGAAATTCGTACCAATGTATTACGGTGGTCGAGGAAGGGAAATTTAAAGGCTTGATTACCGATGAAATGATCTACCATATCAACAACCCTGAGTTGACCATTGGTGAGGTGGAGTTGGAGGCTGACAACTGCTTTGTTTTTAAGGATAAACATATTTATGATGTTTTGAGAGTGGCATCCGAATTTCAGACTAATATGGTTGCTGTGGTGGACCGGGAAAATACTTACCATGGAGTGGTAACCCTGGAGGATGCCATTGCTGCCTTTGCTGACTCCATGGCTATTTCAGACCCAAGGAGGGGTATTGGTTTTGTCCATGTTGATGACTGAATACAGCCTTTATGAAATAGCAAGGGTGATAGAGTCTGAAAATACCAAAATCCTTAGCAGTTTTATAACCAATGATCCTTTGGATGAAAATAAAAATTAAATTGACCCTAAAAGTTGACCAAATTGATTTAAAACATATCAAAGCGACATTGGAGCGTTTTGGGTATAAAATTATTGACCATTACCAGGAAGAAATGGGAGTGAGTGGGGAGCAGGACAGATTGGATAACCTGCTTCGCTTTTTAGATATTTAAAAGCTATTTTCTCAATGAAGATTACTATACATGGAATAGGTTTTCAAAAAGAATTTGTTCCATATATTGAGCAGTTAATCGCTGCATTGCATTATCATCAGGCGGAAGTTTTTTTGACGAGGCCTTTTATAAAAACCATGAAGAAATCCGGAGCAAAAGCTACCGGATTTACCATATTAGGTAACCGGAAAGAGTTGGAATCTATGGAGTTCGTGATCTCTGTAGGCGGAGATGGTACACTCCTGGATACGGTATCCATGGTGGGAGCTTATGAAATTCCAATATTGGGCATCAATACAGGAAGGATGGGTTTTTTTTGGCCACCATTGCCAAAGAGGATGTTGGTAAGGCCATAGAAGTCTTATTTGATCAGCAGTACACCATTCAGGACAGGACCTTGATCCGGATGGAATCGGATAAGCCATTATTTAGTGGTGTCCCTATGGGTTGAATGAATTCACCATTCATAACGGGATACCTCCTCCATGATTACCGTTCACACATACATTGATGGGGAATACTTGAACAGTTATGGGCTGATGGGCTGATAGTGGCTACTCCTACAGGATCCACAGGCTATTCCCTGAGTTGTGGAGGGCCATTGATCTCCCCTATGGCGAAAAATTTTGTTATCACGCCAGTTAGTCCACATAATTTGAATGTAAGACCAATGATTGTTTCAGATGAAAGTGAAATTAGTTTTTCGATAGAGGGACGGAGCAAAAAGTTTCTGATCTCATTGGACTCAAGGTCCACCGCTGTGGACGCCTCAGCCTTGTGTGACAGTGAAACGGGAAAGGTTTTCTGCCAAACTGGTAAAATTCCACGATTACAGTTTTTTTGAGACCCTAAGGAAAAAACTGAATTGGGGATATGATATGAGGAATTAGTTTTAACATAAATTAACCCTGAGGATACTTAAGTGGGTTTTTTATTCGTTGGGTACTTTATAAATTGCAGCGTCTTGAGGAAATCAAAAATCTATTGTGTATTGTATTTGTTGGTATTGTTAGCCTGGTATTTCTAATAATGCCCGGCAGCCTACAAGCCCAACAAAATGAATATGGTCTGGGATTAGGGGTTGCACTTATTCGGGTGATATCATCCGGAGAGTAGATCCCGGGCAGATAGGTCTTCAAGGCACGTTTTTGGCAGGCGAAATTTTGACAATGTTTGGAGTATCCGTTTTGGGACTTCGGTAGCCCGTTTGAATGCAGCAGATAGTGTTCGGCCACTGGATGCCATGGCTGAGGCAAGAAATGCTTTTTTCAAGGGAACCCTCATTGAGGTCATGCCCTTATGGAATTCCATTTCCTGGATTATCTAGCCCCACATTCTAAATTCAGGTATACTCCTTATGGATTTATTGGGTTTGGGTATGCCCTGTTCTTTGGTAAGGGAGGTCATTGAGGGAAATCCCGATAATCCACAAGGAGGTGTTGAGGAAAGTTATTCCCTGGGTACCCCTGTTATTCCCTTTGGTATAGGGATCAAATACCATTTGAGGGAAAGGCTCTTTTTGGCCTTGGAAATGGGATTCCGACCAACAGTGACAGATTTTCTGGATATAAAAAGATAACGAAAATTATTATTTCACGCTTTCCTGACCCTGATTACGTTCCTGATCCTGATGACCCCTATGATGTTCCACCTCCGTATGGGGTTAATATGGCAATAAATCAGACAAAGATTGGTACTATTTTTAGGTGTTACTTTAAGCTATTCCTTCCATCAGGTGGAATGTTATAAATATTAATTAAATGACATTTGGGATAGAATATTAAAAAAGAAATACCATTTTTGTACCGCCAAAAAAAAATATGTTAGGACAATAACAGGAATGAAGGAAGCGATCGACAAGGAAAGAATCCCCAACCACATAGCTGTAATTATGGATGGCAATGGCCGATGGGCACAAAGTAAAGGTGCTCAAAGGGTATTCGGCCACCGGAATGCTATTACAGCAGTAAGGGAAACCATAGAAGGTGCTAAAAACTCTTGCGTCAAATACCTTACCCTTTATACCTTTTCTACAGAAAAACTGGTCCCGTCCTAAGTTGGAGGTGAATGCTATCATGGAACTGCTGGTAAAGACCCTTACGACCAAGTCCCTGCCATGATTAAGGACAATATCAAGCTAGTAACTATTGGGGAGTTTTCCAGTTTGCCCAAAAGAGGGCAAGCCAAATTAAGGAGGCCATGGAAAAAAACCGCCTCAAATGATGTTTAACCCTGATCCTAGCCTTAAGCTATAGTGGAAGATGGGAAATAAAAGAAAAAGAAGCAGTAAAAAGCATGTTCAAAAAGTAGCTGACAAAAAAATTGACCGGAAGAAGTGACGGAAGAATTGATTTCTTCCCATTTACATACCCAGGATTATCCTGACCCTGAATTATTGATCAGGACAAGCGGGGAATTGAGAATCAGTAATTTCCTGCTTTGGCAATTGGCCTATACAGAGTTGTATTTCACAGATGTGTTGTGGCCTGACTTTAGAAAAGAGCACCTGTTGGAAGCGGTAAAAGATTTCAAAAAAGAGAAAGACGCTTCGGAAAAACGGGGTCGGGAGCGCAGTTAAAATCATAAGATTAATGAGAAGAAGCTTAATTGTAGCCTGCTTACTCCTTTTTGCCGGAATAGCCGAAGCCCAGATCAGATTGGGCCAAAGCAGGGTATTCCGTTCAAAAACCAGTAGATATTGTTGATTTAAATTATGCCAATCCAAAAAAGTTCACCATAGCTGAGATTAAGGCTGTGGGGCTTTCTACCTTGGATGAAACGGCCATCATTTCCCTTTCTGGCCTGAAAGTGGGCGATGAAATCAATGTTCCCGGCGATGAAATTTCCAATGCATTGAAAGAAGCTTGGTCCCAGGGAATTATTGGGGACGTCAAGGTGATGGTTACCAAGATCGAAGGTGACGATATATTTGCTTTTAGACTTGACTGAAAGGCCAGGTTTAGCCGAGTGGAATACAGGGGTAACCCAAACCCAGGAAAGTGAGCTTAGAGATAAGGTCAATATTCGGGGTAGGGTGGTTCGTGATGACCTGCTTAATACTGCCAAAAGAAATATCAGGGAGTTTTTGTAGACAAAGGGTTTCTAAATGCAGATGTAAGAGTATTGCAAGAAAGGATACCACTTTCCAAACAGTGTTAAGCTAAGGTTGATGTGGACAAAAAAGTCCAAGATCAAAATTAATGAAATCAAGATAGCTGGAAATGAAAATTTTGCTGATGCCAAGGTCAAGAAAAAAATGAAAAAGACCAATGAACATGCCGTGTTCATATTTCAGGGATTTATTTACCGCTTGTTTGAGGCAGATGCTGAAGATGTTTCCAAAGCCATTTCTCAAACAAATCCAGTTACTGATCGGAGGTAAAAACCTATATCCATAAAAACTTTAAACTCAATTTCTTCAATTCTTCCAAATTCAATAAAAAAGAATTCAGAAAGGATAAGGAAAAAGTAATCAACTTTTACCAAAACAAAGGTTACCGGGATGCAGAAATCCTCCGGGACTCTGTGTACACCTTTGATCCCCAAAGGGTAAATATGATATATAGAGCTAGAGGAGGGGAAACAGTATTATTACCGCGATATTACCTTTACCGGTAATTACATCCATTCTAATGAGGAACTCCATAATAGGCTGGGATTGATAAAGGGGATATTTATAATAAGGAACTGTTGGATAAACGGATCAATATGATCCCACAGAGGGGATGATATCAGCTCCCTTTACCAAGATGATGGTTACCTCTTTTTTACCATTGAACCTGTAGAGGTCAATGTGGAAAAAGATTCCATGATATTGAAATGAGATTTTTGAAGGTCCTCAGGTTACTGTAAATAGTGTTTCTATTGAGGGTAATGAGAGGACATCCGACCATGTGGTCATGAGGGAAATCAGGATTTTGCCTGGGCAGAAATTTGACAGGTCTTTACTGGTTAGAACCATACGGGAATTGTCGCAGGTGGGCTATTTTAACCCTGAAACCATAGAACCTAATTTGCAGCCCAATTTTGAGGATGCCACTGTGGACATCACATTCCAACTGGAAGAAAGACCAATGACCAAATCGAGTTATCAGGTGGTTGGGGAGGTTTCTATGGATTTGTGGGAACTGTTGGATTGGTATTTAATAACTTTTCCATAAAAAATATCAGTGATTCTCCAAATGGAGACCTCTGCCCGTCGGAGATGGCCAAAAGCTTTCCCTTAGGGTACAGGCCAAATGGAAAAAGCTTCCAGAATTACAGCTTCTCCTTCACGAACCTTGGTTTGGAGGAAGGAAACCCAATGCACTTTCCTTTAGCTTTAACCATTCCGTGCAAAGGCAATTGGATCTATACGACCGCTCCAACTTTGGAAATGAACTTGGTTTCTTCAAAATTACCGGGCTGACCTTGGTTTGGCAAGCGGGTGACCTGCCTGATGATTACTTTAATATCAGTAATTCCATCCAATTCCAGATATATGAGTTTGATGAGTTTGGAAGAAGCTTTGGGTTGAGCTATGCTACGGGAAATCCAACAGTTTGACCCTGAATACTACTGTCTCCAGAAGTAATGTGGATAGCCCCATTTATCCAAGACGGGGATCCAATATTTCCCTTAGTGCTAGCTTCACACCGCCATATTCAGCATTTAATAATAATATAAGCAGGGAATCCCCGGATGAGGAGAAATACAAATGGCTTGAATACCATAAATGGATGTTTGATGCCAAGTTCTACTCTCCTATGTTTGGTTCAAGCAAATTTGTAGTCAGTGCCCGGACCCATATGGGGATTCCTGGGGTCTTATGGCAACAAAATAGGAATTATCCCACTTGAACGATTTGTAATGGGGGGTGATGGTATGACCTTCAATAACTTCTCCCTTGGCCAGAGAAATTGTAGGCTTGAGGGGTTATGAAAACCAGGTCTTGACTCCCGGAAGAGAAACAAAGAGGACAGGCAGGTGCAGATCCTTTTGGAGGGATTGTTTACAACAAACATGTAATGGAAATGAGGTTCCTGGTTTCTCCCAACCCATCGGCAACCATCTTTTTACTTGGCTTTGCTGAAGCAGGGAACAACTGGGGGAAATATGCAGAATTTAACCCTTATGATTTGAAAAAATCTGCAGGTTTTGGGGCAAGGATTTTTATGCCTGCCTTTGGCTATTGGGTATCGATTGGGGATATGGGTTTGATCCAGCACCAGGTAGTGACCAGCCAAGTGGAGGAATGTTCCACTTTACCATCGGACAACAGTTTAGATAAACATGGAAAAGTGTTTAAAATTATTACTTTTGCTGCTGTTGCTATTTCTGGTGTTATGGCCCAAGAAGATAGGGTTTGTAGACTCGGAATATGTGCTAAATAAACATCCTGAGTATAAAAAAATTCAGGAGGATTTAAAGGCATTGGGTAATGCCTGGAAAAAAGAGGCACAGAATTTGGAGCAGGAGATAAAAAGAAATGTACAATTCCCTAAAAGCAGAAGAAGTTTTGTTGACAGAGGAAATGTACAATGAAAGATTGGAGGCCATTAAAGAAAAGGAAAAGGAAGCAACGGCCTTTAACACCCGGGTTTTTGGCATAAAAGGCCAATATTATCAAAAACAGGCCCGAATTGTTGCAGCCCCTTCAATCTGAAATATTGATGCTATCGACAAGGTGGCAAAAAGACAGGGAATAGCAATTATGTTTGACAAGGCGGCAGATTTATCTATGATTTATACCGACCCGGTCCATGATTACTCAGACTTTGTCTTGGAAGAATTAGGATTAGAAGAAAATAAATAAATTTAATTAAACA
>NZ_JAUFQT010000005.1 GCF_030409905.1 Echinicola jeungdonensis | reverse complement strand
AACCATTCGACTACCAATCTTTTCCTGATAACTGTTATCATGCGCTCAACGCTTAACAATTAACATTTAACCCTTAACCTTCCAATCCCCAAGTGACAAAAATCAGCCGATACCAGCGATATACCTTATAAGTTTTTATTTCTTTTCCTTCGATATTCAATAGTAGTCAATATCCACTCAAATCATATTAGGCTTATCCTTTTTCCACTTTTAGTGAGTGGCAAAAGGCGGCCCGGATCATTTGTGGTGGCTGAAATAATATCGAAAATGGACCAGAAAGCAAAAAGAGTTTTACAATACCTTTTTCCCAGACCAACCTGAAAATGGTGGCCGAAGTGGGCGGAAAAAATGCTTCTCTGGGTGAAATGATCAGCCAGTTACACCTTTTGGGGATTCAGGTTCCTGATGGTTTTGCTGTGACGGCAGCTGCATATCGTTATTTTTTATCAGCCAATCATTTGGGTGAAAAACTGGTTGCCATTTTGGAAGGTCTGGACAACAAAAACCTGGAAAATTTGGGAGATGTTGGGGCTCAATGCAGAAACTTAATAAAAAATGCTCCTATTCCCAAAGCCTGGGAACAAGCCATATTACAGGAATACCGCAAATTTTTTGGAGCTGATGCTGGGGAGGTTTCTGTAGCTGTGCGTAGTAGTGCTACTGCAGAAGACCTCCCCAATGCAAGTTTTGCTGGACAACATGATTCATTTTTAAATATCCAAGGTGAGGCCTCCCTTCTTAGGGCTTGCCAGCAATGTTACCTATCCTTATTTAATGATCGAGCCATCAAATACCGGGTGGATCATGGTTTTGACCATATGGAGGTAGCCTTGAGTATTGGGGTGCAAAGAATGGTCAGAAGCGATCTTGGTTGTGCAGGAGTGGCCTTTACTTTGGACCCTGAAACTGGGCATGAAAATATTATTTACATTACCGGGGCATGGGGATTGGGCGAAAATGTGGTCCAGGGAGCTGTCAACCCAGATGAATATTACTTTTTTAAAAAGCAGTTCGGGAAGAGAAATATAGTTTGATCTACCGGAAACTGGGTGCCAAAGAAAACCGGATGATTTATGCCAAGGAACAAAATCCACTGAGAACAACCATTAACATTGAAACCCCAACTGCTCTTAGGGATGCATGGACCTTGAGTGATAAAGATGCCATGACCTTGGCCAATTGGTGCCTTCAGATCGAGGACCATTATCAGGTGGCCATGGATATCGAATGGGCAATAGATGGTGAAACCCAAGAATTGTTTATTGTCCAGGCCAGGCCGGAGACCGTGCATCCCAAGTCCAAAAAGAAACGGTTAAGGAATATCACTTGCTGGAAAGTCCCAATCCAATTTGTACGGGAAAAGCAGTTGGCAGGGCTATAGTAAGTGGAAGAGTGAAAGTAATGAATTCCTGGCAGATGCCCCAAAATTGGAAAGGGAGATATCATCGTGGCGGATATTACCAACCCTGATTGGAATGCTCTTTTGCGGAAAGCGGTTTGTATTGTGACCAATAAGGGGGGGAGGACCAGCCATGCGGCCATTGTGGCCAGGGAATTGGGGATCATCGCCCTTGTAGGTTCAGAAAATGCCACACAGGTTTTAAAGGATGGCCAGGTCATCACGGTATACTGTGGGGATGGGGATTTGGGCCATGCTTACAAAGGGAAATTAGATTGGGAAGAAAAAGAAATTCCTCTAAAAACTTTCCCGAAAACCAAAACCAAGCCCATGTTTATCCTGGCTGACCCTGACCAGGCATTGCCTCTTTCCCGGTATCCCAATCAAGGAGTGGGGCTGATGCGGATGGAATTTATAGTGGCCAATCAGATCAAAGTCCACCCTATGGCCCTGATGAAATTCAAGGGGTTGGCAGCCACTGAGGTAGGGAAAGAAATTGCTGCTCTGACCAGGCATTACCCAGACAAAAAAGAGTATTTTGTCCGGAACCTGGCAGAAGCTCTTTCTTTTGTGGCAGCTGCCTTTTATCCAAAAGATGTGATCATCCGCATGAGCGATTTTAAAACTAATGAATACGCCCAACTCTTGGGGGAAGTGGTTTTGAGCCCAAAGAAGAAAACCCCATGCTTGGGTTTAGGGGGGCATCCAGATATTATAATGATCGTTACAAAGAGGCTTTTGGATTGGAGTGTGCAGCCATCAAAAGGGTTAGGGAGAAAATGGGCCTAACCAACGTAAAAGTGATGATCCCTTTCTGCCGTACTGTTGAGGAAGGGAAAAAGGTCTTGGATGTCATGGGAAGTTTTGGTTTGGCTAAAGGCGAAAATGGTCTGGAAGTGTATGTGATGACCGAAATCCCCAATAATGTTATTCTGGCAGATCAATATGCTAAAATATTTGATGGATTTTCCATTGGTTCTAATGACCTTACCCAGCTGACTTTGGGAATAGACCGGGATTCAGCCATTATCAGTGATTTGTTTGATGAAAACAACGATGGTGTTAAATCCATGGTGAAGATGGCCATAGAGTCGGCAAAAAAATCAGGACGAATTATTGGATTTTGTGGCCAGGCCCCAAGTGATTTTCCGGAATTTTCCAGGTTCCTCGTCGAATTGGGAATTGACAGCATTTCCTTTACCCCTGATGCTTTGATCAGAGGCTGGGAAAATATTTCCTTGGCAGAGAGCAAGTTGAAAGCTCCGGAAAAGGGAGTGGTGGATTGAGGCATGAGCTCAAATAATTGTAACCCAATAATATTGTGAAGTGATGAAAAAAATTGTGGTACCTATTGACTTTAGCCAGTTTTCAGAAAATGCCCTACTCAGTGCTATCAAATAGCAGAAACTGGAAATATGGACATCCATTGCATCAATGTGGTGGAAACAGATTTGGATTGGAAACATTTGACCGAAAAAGAAAAAGCGAATCATCCGGATATCCAGGACCTTGAGGATGAGGCAAACCGGAAACTAAATGAATTTGTGGATTCCCATAAGGCCAAATATATGGACATGATAGCTGTGGTTCGAACAGGCGTAGTGGCGGAGGAAATTGTTCATTATTCAGATGAAATTGCTGCTGATTTGGTAGTGGTTGGGGCTTATGGCAAAGGGTATGAAGAGGGGAAGTTTATAGGATCTGATTTCCAGAAAGTTCTTCGAAAAGCTTCTGGGCCTGTATTGGCCATCAAAAAAGCTTTCGAGGATAGTGAATTTATGGAAATGGTTTTTGCTTCCCGGTTTGATGATGATAGTTGGCCGGTATTTTTAAAAATGCGTCCCCTGATAAAGGCATTGGATGCTAAGGTCCATTTTCTATACGTCAATACTCCGGATCATTTCACCCCAGAGGATGAAGCCGAAAAACAGATGGGGAAATTTGCGGAAGGTCAAGATGATATAAAGATAGAGAAACATATACATGATTTTGCCGAGGTGGAAAAAGGCATTATTGACTTTTCTGAAAATAAAAATATTGGGATCATTGGATTGCCTCCCATCACCGGGAAAAAGCCAGGAGTTATCAAATTGGAGTGACAGAAACGGTTCTTTTAAAACCTCCATTCCCGTGTTAAGCATCAAATTATAAATGCGGAATAAAGTAATGGGGCCCCAATCTCTAAGAGAAGTTACCTTCCGGGGCTTTTCTCGATAATTACGGGAAAGTAAAAAGGTGTTTTTGAGAATTCTTTTCTGTGAATTTTCCTTCAGGTGAGTGAGATTGGAATAAAAACCCACCAAAGGCAAGAAAACTGATGATCAGGGCCTATGATTTTTGAATCATTAAATAAAAATATCATGCAAGAGGAATTTAAAGAAAAGGTTGCCCTGGTTACAGGTGGGAGTTTTGGAATTGGAAAAGCGACAGCAATTACTTTGTCTAAAAAATGTGCAAAAATAGTAGTAGCGGATTGTATCAGGGATGAGGAAACGTGGATTTGATCCAATCGGCAGGTGGTGAGGCTATTTTTGTGAAATGTGATGTTTCAGACCCAAAAGATGTGGAAAAATTAATGGGAAAATAAAAAAGTCATATAAACGATTGGATTTAGCGGTCAACAATGCAGGGATTGAAGGGGAACAGGGCATTACTGCTGAATGTACATTGGAGAATTGGGATAGGACCGTTGATGTAAATTTAAAAGGAATCTGGCTATGTATGAAATATGAAATTCCTTTAATGTTAAGGCAAAATAAGGGTGCAATTGTCAACACTGCCTCTGTTGCCGGGTTGGTGGGATTCCCAGGCTTGCCTGCTTATGTGGCCTCTAAACATGGCATCATTGGTCTTACAAAAACTGCTGCCTTGGAATATGTAAACAAAATATACGTGTCAATGCAGTATGCCCGGGGGTGATCCATACCCCCATGATTGACCGGTTTACAGGGAAAGATAAAGTTGCAGAAAAGCAATTTGAGGATATGGAACCTATTGGCCGGATGGGAAAACCGGAAGAAGTAGCACTGGCCATTTGCTGGTTGCTATCAGACGAAGCTTCCTTTGTGACCGGGGATGCCATGGCCGTGGATGGGGGTTGGATAGCACAGTAAGGATTTAATGTTGAAATGTATTATTGTTGAACTGTTGAATAGAGTTCCATTGGCGAGCAACTGCCCACACTATTCGGTGATATATTTGAATCATAATTCAAAATAAAAAGCAAAGGTGCAAATCGGTTAACAATTAACATTTAACCCATATTCCAAAATAATAATTTTTCAAATCTCATATCCCGAATATTAAGCTACCTATTTAGCTTTTTTTTTCCAAATACGGGACTGCCATGCCCTCCCCATGGTCGTCCCCGCAGTGACGTTTTGCTTTAGACTTTCGGCCTTCGCCTTTCGGCATTCAATTCTTGTTAACCGTAATATAGTTAACCGTGCTTCCAACGATTAACAATTAGCATTTAACCCTTGAAATTTCCTCCCGATCCCAATATTCAGTTATCCAGTTAACCAAATACACAATTCAACAATTTTTCAATCCTTGAAATAACATCAATCCTGATGCAAAGCTGATTTCCCTCATTGTTAGAGGGGGAGGAGGTGCTTATTTTAATTGAGGAAAAAAATGAAGAGCCATGCAAAATATCACCACATTAACCCATTTGTTTATAGAACAAGCAAGGGAAATTTACGATGCTGAAGTACAGCAGCTGGAAGTGATAAAAGAGATTCTCCCTAAAATAAATTCCCCGGAATTAAAACAATTGGTTACCCACCATATTGACCAGATAAAGCTTCAAAAGGAAAGGCTGGAAAAAGTATTTGCTGAAGAGGATGAGTTATCCTCCGGAGAACAAAACCAAGTTATGGCCGCATTAATCAAGGAGCTGATCGAAATCATGAATAGAAGTGCAGACAGCAAGGTAAGGGATGCAGGTCTTATTGGTTCCCTTCAACAAATCAAGCATTTTGAAATGGCTGCCTATGGGACATTATGTGCTTTCGCCAAAACCCTGAAAAAAATAGAGGAGGCAAATGCACTGCACCATAACTTGGAAGAAGAAAAAGGAATGGATGCTCAATTGAGCCATTTGGCCAGAAATACCATCAATAAAGAAGCTTTATCTACTTTGATTTTGTAGAACAAAAAGTTTGGGCGATTTAATAACTAAATAAGACCATGGGTCACATAGGGGATTTACAACTTTGAAGCAGCAAGAAAATCATTTCAATTTACCAGTTAACCACATAAACGGTTAAACGCCGTTTCCAAATGTGAGACTGCCACGTCCTCCCTATGGTCGTCCTCGCCTACCTACGGCAGGCAAGCAGTGACGTTTTCCTTTCGGCATTCCATTCATGATTACCGTTAAAACTGTTAATCCTGCGCCCAACGCTTAACTTTTAACCTTGACCGCTAATATTTCCTCCCGAAACCCAATTATCCAATCCCGAATCTTCAGTTAACCAATTAACCAATCCGAGGACTTTAGCTCCATGGATCTTTTGGTTTTTCATTTCCAGAAGGGCTTTATTGGCATCTTCCAAGGGGTATTCCTGGTAGTCTGGCAGAATCTGGGCTTTGGCAGCCAAATCTAAAACTCTCTTACATCCCTTGCAGTAATATTGGCTACGCTTTTAATTTCCTTTTCCAACCACAGGTGGTTGGGGTAGGAAAGTTTTTGGAGATAGTCCTTGTCAACATTCTCTTTTCTGATGGCGTTAATAACCAATCTTCCACCTTTATTTAAATTGTTAAGAGCTTCAACTACAGGTTTCCATACCGGAGTGGTGTCGATGATCGCATCCAATTTTTCGGGAGCTTTCTCTTCTGTATCCCCTGCCCACACCGCACCCAATTCCAGGGCAAAATCCCTTTCGTTTTTACTCCGGGCAAAGATAAAAACCTTGGAATTGGGGTAACGGTAACGAATCATTTTCAATACCAAATGGGCGGAGGCTCCAAAGCCTGTCAAGCCAAGGTTTTGCCCATTATTAAGGCCCGTCAATACCATGGAGCGGTACCCGATGGCCCCAGCACAAAGGAGAGGAGCTGCAGCTGCATCAGAGAAAAACGTAGGTATAGGATGGACAAAACGCTCCTTTGCCGTCATAAAATCAGCATATCCTCCATTGACATCCTGCCGGTGGCTTGAAACTGATCACACAAATTTTCCTGCCCCGATCGGCAAAACTGGCATTTCCCACAGGCGGAAAAAATCCATGCTACTCCAACCCGGTCTCCAACCTTTACCTTAGTAACCTCACCCCCGACCTTTTCAACATATCCTACTGCTTGATGCCCCAAAACCACAGGCAATTTGGTGGTGGAGTCCTTCCTTCAATTTCATCCATTCGGTATGGCAAACCCCACAAACATTAACCCTAATCAGCACCTCATCTGCTTTTGGGACAGGTTTTGGAATATCTCTTAATTCCAATGGATGGGATTGGTCAGAGAGATTTACAATTTTGTGAAGAACCATGGCTTTCATATGTAGAGGGCTTTTATTAGAAATTTTTAAATGTGATATCGCTAATAGGGCAACTTTTCCACAAATTTACGGGCCATTTCCAGGTATTTTTCTCCCAGTTTGCCCCATTTTGGATCGTTTTTGTATTTTTCTTCCTTCAAGTGCCAGAGGGAAAATTTGCACGGAAGAGGGCTTGTTTACATTTATAAAACAGGATGAGGGTATCAGGTATCTTATCATTGGCTAATTGTTTATAAATTTTGATAAAATAGGCTCCTGTTGGTTCACTGTCCAACATTTCACAGCCAAGGGCCAGATAGGACAATTCTTCTGCTATGTCCATTATTTTTAAGGTTACCTCAAACTCCAGGCAATCAATAAAAACTGGGGGATCGGAAAGACAAACATGCTCTGGCTTGAGGTCTCCATGGGCTTCAATGATTTTTCCTGAATTGATTCTTTGTTCGAACATTTCCCCATTTTCTTTCATGAACCGAAGAAGGGTGACGGTTATATATAATATGAGGTCTGGAGGCATTCCATATTCCTGGGACAAAAGTTCTTTTTTGACTTTTAGAATCTCATCGGCCAGATAGGTCTGGTGTCTATGGTAGTCCCATTCTGCAGAAGGCTGTCTCCTGTAATATTCTGCCAAGGCAACTGCTGCTCTCCTAATATCAGGAAAGTGAAGGCATCGATGTTTAAGGGCCCAATCTAACATGCTGTCTTCAGGTAATCTTTTCATTTTGATCAACCAATCCACCGGTTTGCCCTTTCCTCCAATCTTTAATTTTCCTGTCTCCAATATATTGACTGGTGTCAAGCCAATATACACCTTTTCTGCCATGGCTTTATTGAGGCGGATTTCATCCCGGCAATTCCTGTATCGTATTTCTGGAAGCCTTAGGTCCAGCGAATTCCATATCACTTGTTTTTTTAGCTTGTAAGCATAATTATCTGTTAGGAATACCCAAGACATATGAGTTTCAATCACTTCCAATTCATCAGGACTATCTGGATAATTTTCCTTGATTTTTAAAAAATTCACCACCTCTTCAGTGGTAGTGGAATGGGAGGTAGGGCTTGCTTTGCTATTCATGACCTAGTAGTTCTACTATGGAATCTCCAGTATGCATACAAAGTATGGCTTTTGCCAATAGGGTTGATATGCTGATGACATGGATTTTCTTTTGGACAAATGTAGGGTCCAGGTTTAAATGGGGAATGGAATCGGTAATCACGATTTCCTCAAATGCAGGTTGGTCCAAATTGTGCTGGGCATCTTGGGAAAGGTGCCGTGAGTTGCAACCGCATAAATAGCTTTTGCTCCCCTTTGTTGACAAGCTTCCGCTGCCCGTAACAATGTCCCTCCTGAACCGATCAAATCATCAATCAGAATGATGGATTTACCTTCCAGTTCACCGGTCACCTTATCCCCTTTGACAATACCTTTGCTTCTTGATTTTTCCATCAATCCAAAACCTATCTCATTTTTCAATTCTTTTTCCAAAGATTCTCGGAATTGTTCTGCCCGCTTGGCACCTCCAAAATCGGGAGACATGACCAAAATAGATTCTCCCCTTAACTTGTGGGCAAAATACTTAACAAATAGATTTTTAGCTTCTAAATGCTCAGTAAGACAGTGGTAACTGTTTTGAAAAGCCTGTAAGTTATGGACATCCATGGTCATTATGGCATCGATCTTCATAGCATCAAAAAGCCTTGCTAGATACTTGGTGGTTACCGGATCCCGGGCTTTTGTTTTCCGGTCTTTTCTGGAATAACAAAGGTAAGGGGCTACCACGGTGATTCTACCAGCTGTTGCATCCCTCAGGGCACCCAGGAAAAAAATAAACGGCAAAGTTTGTCATTGACACTATCCATTCTATCCCCATATAGGGAACTGATCACAAAAACATCCCTGTTGCGCACATTGACCAAGGGACGGATTTTGTGTTCTCCTCCTTCAAACCTCCTGAATTCATATTCTCCTAAGTAAATATTCATGTGGTCGGCAATTTGTTTGCCCAAAGATTGTCCTTGTTCCAAATCAAAATGATCATTTCCTCCATCATGCCGGGAATATTTTGATTAAAATAGGGCGTTATAATCGTCTGAATGGTTTGAGGTGAAATAGGTGGAGTTAGTGGTTATTGGTTTGGTTTTTATTGCTTTATACAATATAAAGAATTGTTGACAGAAATCATTAATAAAAGAATTCATGATCCAGAGTTGAGTTTTATAAACCTCCAAAAAAGGTTAAAGTGAAATTCCGATGGCTTTTTTTATTGATTTCTCTTTCTGCCAGTTCAGAAAATTGGTTGTCCAGTGATTTAATATCTTCCAATTGTTTATGAAGTATGGAAGCCCATTTGGAGGAGTCAAGTTCGATGGCATAGGAGGATAATGTGCCTAATAAATTGATTTTGTGTCGGATGAACTTTTGGAGCGTATTGATGAGGACTACATCCCTTAGTGAAGGATCGTTACAATAGTCCATCAACCGTCTGGATTTTTTCCATATCAACTGTCCTTGTTGATCTGCATCCCCATTGGTTTCCATTTTAAGTTGGTCCATGACTTAATCCAATTGGATGAAGTCATGGACCAACTTAAAATGGAAACCAATGGGGATGCAGATCAACAAGGACAGTTGATATGGAAAAAATCCAGACGGTTGATGGACTATTGTAACGATCCTTCACTAAGGGATGTAGTCCTCATCAATACGCTCCAAAAGTTCATCCGACACAAAATCAATTTATTAGGCACATTATCCTCCTATGCCATCGAACTTGACTCCTCCAAATGGGCTTCCATACTTCATAAACAATTGGAAGATATTAAATCACTGGACAACCAATTTTCTGAACTGGCAGAAAGAGAAATCAATAAAAAAGCCATCGGAATTTCACTTTAACCTTTTTTGGAGGTTTATAAAACTCAACTCTGGATCATGAATTCTTTTATTAATGATTTCTGTCAACAATTCTTTATATTGTATAAAGCAATAAAAACCAAACCAATAACCACTAACTCCACCTATTTCACCTCAAACCATTCAGACGATTATAACGCCCTATTTTAATCAAAATATTCCCGCATGATGGAGGAAATGATCATTTTTGATTTGGAACAAGGACAATCTTTGGGCAAACAAATTGCCGACCACATGAATATTTACTTAGGAGAATATGAATTCAGGAGGTTTGAAGGAGGAGAACACAAAATCCGTCCCTTGGTCAATGTGCGCAACAGGGATGTTTTTGTGATCAGTTCCCTATATGGGGATAGAATGGATAGTGTCAATGACAAACTTTGCCGTTTATTTTTTTTCCTGGGTGCCCTGAGGGATGCAACAGCTGGTAGAATCACCGTGGTAGCCCCTTACCTTTGTTATTCCAGAAAAGACCGGAAAACAAAAGCCCGGGATCCGGTAACCACCAAGTATCTAGCAAGGCTTTTTGATGCTATGAAGATCGATGCCATAATGACCATGGATGTCCATAACTTACAGGCTTTTCAAAACAGTTACCACTGTCTTACTGAGCATTTAGAAGCTAAAAATCTATTTGTTAAGTATTTTGCCCACAAGTTAAGGGGAGAATCTATTTTGGTCATGTCTCCCGATTTTGGAGGTGCCAAGCGGGCAGAACAATTCCGAGAATCTTTGGAAAAAGAATTGAAAAATGAGATAGGTTTTGGATTGATGGAAAAATCAAGAAGCAAAGGTATTGTCAAAGGGGATAAGGTGACCGGTGAACTGGAAGGTAAATCCATCATTCTGATTGATGATTTGATCGGTTCAGGAGGGACATTGTTACGGGCAGCGGAAGCTTGTCAACAAAGGGGAGCAAAAGCTATTTATGCGGTTGCAACTCACGGCACCTTTTCCCAAGATGCCCAGCACAATTTGGACCAACCTGCATTTGAGGAAATCGTGATTACCGATTCCATTCCCCATTTAAACCTGGACCCTACATTTGTCCAAAAGAAAATCCATGTCATCAGCATATCAACCCTATTGGCAAAAGCCATACTTTGTATGCATACTGGAGATTCCATAGTAGAACTACTAGGTCATGAATAGCAAAGCAAGCCCTACCTCCCATTCCACTACCACTGAAGAGGTGGTGAATTTTTTAAAATCAAGGAAAATTATCCAGATAGTCCTGATGAATTGGAAGTGATTGAAACTCATATGTCTTGGGTATTCCTAACAGATAATTATGCTTACAAGCTAAAAAAACAGTGATATGGAATTCGCTGGACCTAAGGCTTCCAGAAATACGATACAGGAATTGCCGGATGAAATCCGCCTCAATAAAGCCATGGCAGAAAAGGTGTATATTGGCTTGACACCAGTCAATATATTGGAGACAGGAAAATTAAAGATTGGAGGAAAGGGCAAACCGGTGGATTGGTTGATCAAAATGAAAAGATTACCTGAAGACAGCATGTTAGATTGGGCCCTTAAACATCGATGCCTTCACTTTCCTGATATTAGGAGAGCAGCAGTTGCCTTGGCAGAATATTACAGGAGACAGCCTTCTGCAGAATGGGACTACCATAGACACCAGACCTATCTGGCCGATGAGATTCTAAAAGTCAAAAAAGAACTTTTGTCCCAGGAATATGGAATGCCTCCAGACCTCATATTATATATAACCGTCACCCTTCTTCGGTTCATGAAAGAAAATGGGGAAATGTTCGAACAAAGAATCAATTCAGGAAAAATCATTGAAGCCCATGGAGACCTCAAGCCAGAGCATGTTTGTCTTTCCGATCCCCCAGTTTTTATTGATTGCCTGGAGTTTGAGGTAACCTTAAAATAATGGACATAGCAGAAGAATTGTCCTATCTGGCCCTTGGCTGTGAAATGTTGGACAGTGAACCAACAGGAGCCTATTTTATCAAAATTTATAAACAATTAGCCAATGATAAGATACCTGATACCCTCATCCTGTTTTATAAATGTAAACAAGCCCTCTTCCGTGCAAAATTTTCCCTCTGGCACTTGAAGGAAGAAAAATACAAAAACGATCCAAAATGGGGCAAACTGGGAGAAAAATACCTGGAAATGGCCCGTAAATTTGTGGAAAAGTTGCCCTATTAGCGATATCACATTTAAAAATTTCTAATAAAAGCCCTCTACATATGAAAGCCATGGTTCTTCACAAAATTGTAAATCTCTCTGACCAATCCCATCCATTGGAATTAAGAGATATTCCAAAACCTGTCCCAAAAGCAGATGAGGTGCTGATTAGGGTTAATGTTTGTGGGGTTTGCCATACCGAATTGGATGAAATTGAAGGAAGGACTCCACACCCAAATTGCCTGTGGTTTTGGGGCATCAAGCAGTAGGATATGTTGAAAAGGTCGGGGTGAGGTTACTAAGGTAAAGGTTGGAGACCGGGTTGGAGTAGCATGGATTTTTTCCGCCTGTGGGAAATGCCAGTTTTGCCGATCGGGGCAGGAAAATTTGTGTGATCAGTTTCAAGCCACCGGCAGGGATGTCAATGGAGGATATGCTGATTTTATGACGGCAAAGGAGCGTTTTGTCCATCCTATACCTACGTTTTTCTCTGATGCAGCTGCAGCTCCTCTCCTTTGTGCTGGGGCCATCGGGTACCGCTCCATGGTATTGACGGGCCTTAATAATGGGCAAAACCTTGGCTTGACAGGCTTTGGAGCCTCCGCCCATTTGGTATTGAAAATGATTCGTTACCGTTACCCCAATTCCAAGGTTTTTATCTTTGCCCGGAGTAAAAACGAAAGGGATTTTGCCCTGGAATTGGGTGCGGTGTGGGCAGGGGATACAGAAGAGAAAGCTCCCGAAAAATTGGATGCGATCATCGACACCACTCCGGTATGGAAACCTGTAGTTGAAGCTCTTAACAATTTAAATAAAGGTGGAAGATTGGTTATTAACGCCATCAGAAAAGAGAATGTTGACAAGGACTATCTCCAAAACTTTCCTACCCAACCACCTGTGGTTGGAAAAGGAAATTAAAAGCGTAGCCATATTACTGCAAGGGATGTAAGAGAGTTTTTAGATTTGGCTGCCAAAGCCCAGATTCTGCCAGACTACCAGGAATACCCCTTGGAAGATGCCAATAAAGCCCTTCTGGAAATGAAAAACCAAAAGATCCATGGAGCTAAAGTCCTCCGGATTGGTTAATTGGTTAACTGAAGATTCGGGATTGGATAATTGGGTTTCGGGAGGAAATATTAGCGGTCAAGGTTAAAAGTTAAGCGTTGGGCGCAGGATTAACAGTTTTAACGGTAATCATGAATGGAATGCCGAAAGGAAAACGTCACTGCTTGCCTGCCGTAGGTAGGCGAGGACGACCATAGGGAGGACGTGGCAGTCTCACATTTGGAAACGGCGTTTAACCGTTTATGTGGTTAACTGGTAAATTGAAATGATTTTCTTGCTGCTTCAAAGTTGTAAATCCCCTATGTGACCCATGGTCTTATTTAGTTATTAAATCGCCCAAACTTTTTGTTCTACAAAATCAAAGTAGATAAAGCTTCTTTATTGATGGTATTTCTGGCCAAATGGCTCAATTGAGCATCCATTCCTTTTTCTTCTTCCAAGTTATGGTGCAGTGCATTTGCCTCCTCTATTTTTTTCAGGGTTTTGGCGAAAGCACATAATGTCCCATAGGCAGCCATTTCAAAATGCTTGATTTGTTGAAGGGAACCAATAAGACCTGCATCCCTTACCTTGCTGTCTGCACTTCTATTCATGATTTCGATCAGCTCCTTGATTAATGCGGCCATAACTTGGTTTTGTTCTCCGGAGGATAACTCATCCTCTTCAGCAAATACTTTTTCCAGCCTTTCCTTTTGAAGCTTTATCTGGTCAATATGGTGGGTAACCAATTGTTTTAATTCCGGGGAATTTATTTTAGGGAGAATCTCTTTTATCACTTCCAGCTGCTGTACTTCAGCATCGTAAATTTCCCTTGCTTGTTCTATAAACAAATGGGTTAATGTGGTGATATTTTGCATGGCTCTTCATTTTTTTCCTCAATTAAAATAAGCACCTCCTCCCCCTCTAACAATGAGGGAAATCAGCTTTGCATCAGGATTGATGTTATTTCAAGGATTGAAAAATTGTTGAATTGTGTATTTGGTTAACTGGATAACTGAATATTGGGATCCGGGAGGAAATTTCAAGGGTTAAATGCTAATTGTTAATCGTTGGAAGCACGGTTAACTATATTACGGTTAACAAGAATTGAATGCCGAAAGGCGAAGGCCGAAAGTCTAAAGCAAAACGTCACTGCGGGGACGACCATGGGAGGGCATGGCAGTCCCGTATTTGGAAAAAAAAGCTAAATAGGTAGCTTAATATTCGGGATATGAGATTTGAAAAATTATTATTTTGGAATATGGGTTAAATGTTAATTGTTAACCGATTTGCACCTTTGCTTTTTATTTTTGAATTATGATTCAAATATATCACCGAATAGTGTGGGCAGTTGCTCGCCAATGGAACTCTATTCAACAGTTCAACAATAATACATTTCAACATTAAATCCTTACTGTGCTATCCAACCCCCATCCACGGCCATGGCATCCCCGGTCACAAAGGAAGCTTCGTCTGATAGCAACCAGCAAATGGCCAGTGCTACTTCTTCCGGTTTTCCCATCCGGCCAATAGGTTCCATATCCTCAAATTGCTTTTCTGCAACTTTATCTTTCCCTGTAAACCGGTCAATCATGGGGGTATGGATCACCCCCGGGCATACTGCATTGACACGTATATTTTTTTTACATATTCCAAGGCAGCAGTTTTTGTAAGACCAATGATGCCATGTTTAGAGGCCACATAAGCAGGCAAGCCTGGGAATCCCACCAACCCGGCAACAGAGGCAGTGTTGACAATTGCACCCTTATTTTGCCTTAACATTAAAGGAATTTCATATTTCATACATAGCCAGATTCCTTTTAAATTTACATCAACGGTCCTATCCCAATTCTCCAATGTACATTCAGCAGTAATGCCCTGTTCCCCTTCAATCCCTGCATTGTTGACCGCTAAATCCAATCGTTTATATGACTTTTTTATTTTCCCATTAATTTTTCCACATCTTTTGGGTCTGAAACATCACATTTCACAAAAATAGCCTCACCACCTGCCGATTGGATCAAATCCACCGTTTCCTCATCCCTGATACAATCCGCTACTACTATTTTTGCACATTTTTTAGACAAAGTAATTGCTGTCGCTTTTCCAATTCCAAAACTCCCACCTGTAACCAGGGCAACCTTTTCTTAAATTCCTCTTGCATGATATTTTTATTTAATGATTCAAAAATCATAGGCCCTGATCATCAGTTTTCTTGCCTTTGGTGGTTTTTATTCCAATCTCACTCACCTGAAGGAAAATTCACAGAAAAGAATTCTCAAAACACCTTTTTACTTTCCCGTAATTATCGAGAAAAGCCCCGGGAAGGTAACTTCTCTTAGAGATTGGGGCCCCATTACTTTATTCCGCATTTATAATTTGATGCTTAACACGGGAATGGAGGTTTTAAAAAGAACCGTTTCTGTCACTCCAATTTGATAACTCCTGGCTTTTTCCGGTGATGGGAGGCAATCCCAATGATCCCAATATTTTTATTTTCAGAAAAGTCAATAATGCCTTTTTCCACCTCGGCAAAATCATGTATATGTTTCTCTATCTTTATATCATCTTGACCTTCCGCAAATTTCCCATCTGTTTTTCGGCTTCATCCTCTGGGGTGAAATGATCCGGAGTATTGACGTATAGAAAATGGACCTTAGCATCCAATGCCTTTATCAGGGGACGCATTTTTAAAAATACCGGCCAACTATCATCATCAAACGGGAAGCAAAAACCATTTCCATAAATTCACTATCCTCGAAAGCTTTTTTGATGGCCAATACAGGCCCAGAAGCTTTTCGAAGAACTTTCTGGAAATCAGATCCTATAAACTTCCCCTCTTCATACCCTTTGCCATAAGCCCCAACCACTACCAAATCAGCAGCAATTTCATCTGAATAATGAACAATTTCCTCCGCCACTACGCCTGTTCGAACCACAGCTATCATGTCCATATATTTGGCCTTATGGGAATCCACAAATTCATTTAGTTTCCGGTTTGCCTCATCCTCAAGGTCCTGGATATCCGGATGATTCGCTTTTTCTTTTTCGGTCAAATGTTTCCAATCCAAATCTGTTTCCACCACATTGATGCAATGGATGTCCATATTTCCAGTTTCTGCTATTTTGATAGCACTGAGTAGGGCATTTTCTGAAAACTGGCTAAAGTCAATAGGTACCACAATTTTTTTCATCACTTCACAATATTTATTGGGTTACAATTATTTGAGCTCATGCCTCAATCCACCACTCCCTTTTCCGGAGCTTTCAACTTGCTCTCTGCCAAGGAAATATTTTCCCAGCCTCTGATCAAAGCATCAGGGTAAAGGAAATGCTGTCAATTCCCAATTCGACGAGGAACCTGGAAAATTCCGGAAAATCACTTGGGGCCTGGCCACAAAATCCAATAATTCGTCCTGATTTTTTTGCCGACTCTATGGCCATCTTCACCATGGATTTAACACCATCGTTGTTTTCATCAAACAAATCACTGATAATGGCTGAATCCCGGTCTATTCCCAAAGTCAGCTGGGTAAGGTCATTAGAACCAATGGAAAATCCATCAAATATTTTAGCATATTGATCTGCCAGAATAACATTATTGGGGATTTCGGTCATCACATACACTTCCAGACCATTTTCGCCTTTAGCCAAACCAAACTTCCCATGACATCCAAGACCTTTTTCCCTTCCTCACAGTACGGCAGAAAGGGATCATCACTTTTACGTTGGTTAGGCCCATTTTCTCCCTAACCCTTTTGATGGCTGCACACTCCAATCCAAAAGCCTCTTTGTAACGATCATTATAATATCTGGATGCCCCCCTAAACCCAAGCATGGGGTTTTCTTCTTTGGGCTCAAAACCACTTCCCCCAAGAGTTTGGCGTATTCATTAGTTTTAAAATCGCTCATGCGGATGATCACATCTTTTGGATAAAAGGCAGCTGCCACAAAAGAAAGAGCTTCTGCCAGGTTCCGGACAAAATACTCTTTTTTGTCTGGGTAATGCCTGGTCAGAGCAGCAATTTCTTTCCCTACCTCAGTGGCTGCCAACCCCTTGAATTTCATCAGGGCCATAGGGTGGACTTTGATCTGATTGGCCACTATAAATTCCATCCGCATCAGCCCCACTCCTTGATTGGGATACCGGGAAAGAGGCAATGCCTGGTCAGGGTCAGCCAGGATAAACATGGGCTTGGTTTTGGTTTTCGGGAAAGTTTTTAGAGGAATTTCTTTTTCTTCCCAATCTAATTTCCCTTTGTAAGCATGGCCCAAATCCCCATCCCCACAGTATACCGTGATGACCTGGCCATCCTTTAAAACCTGTGTGGCATTTTCTGACCTACAAGGGCGATGATCCCCAATTCCCTGGCCACAATGGCCGCATGGCTGGTCCTCCCCCCCTTATTGGTCACAATACAAACCGCTTTCCGCAAAAGAGCATTCCAATCAGGGTTGGTAATATCCGCCACGATGATATCTCCCTTTTCCAATTTTGGGGCATCTGCCAGGGAATTCATTACTTTCACTCTTCCACTTACTATAGCCCTGCCAACTGCTTTTCCCGTACAAATTGGATTGGGACTTTCCAGCAAGTGATATTCCTTAACCGTTTCTTTTTTGGACTTGGGATGCACGGTCTCCGGCCTGGCCTGGACAATAAACAATTCTTGGTTTCACCATCTATTGCCCATTCGATATCCATGGCCACCTGATAATGGTCCTCGATCTGAAGGCACCAATTGGCCAAGGTCATGGCATCTTTATCACTCAAGGTCCATGCATCCCTAAGAGCAGTTGGGTTTCAATGTTAATGGTTGTTCTCAGTGGATTTTGTTCCTTGGCATAAATCATCCGGTTTTCTTTGGCACCCAGTTTCCGGTAGATCAAACTATATTTCTCTTCCGAACTGCTTTTTTAAAAAAGTAATATTCATCTGGGTTGACAGCTCCCTGGACCACATTTTCGCCCAATCCCCATGCCCCGGTAATGTAAATAATATTTTCATGCCCAGTTTCAGGGTCCAAAGTAAAGGCCACTCCTGCACAACCAAGATCGCTTCTGACCATTCTTTGCACCCCAATACTCAAGGCTACCTCCATATGGTCAAAACCATGATCCACCCGGTATTTGATGGCTCGATCATTAAATAAGGATAGGTAACATTGCTGGCAAGCCCTAAGAAGGGAGGCCTCACCTTGGATATTTAAAATGAATCATGTTGTCCAGCAAAACTTGCATTGGGAGGTCTTCTGCAGTAGCACTACTACGCACAGCTACAGAAACCTCCCCAGCATCAGCTCCAAAAAATTTGCGGTATTCCTGTAATATGGCTTGTTCCCAGGCTTTGGAATAGGAGCATTTTTTATTAAGTTTCTGCATTGAGCCCAACATCTCCCAAATTTTCCAGGTTTTTGTTGTCCAGACCTTCCAAAATGGCAACCAGTTTTTCACCCAAATGATTGGCTGATAAAAAATAACGATATGCAGCTGCCGTCACAGCAAAACCATCAGGAACCTGAATCCCCAAAAGGTGTAACTGGCTGATCATTTCACCCAGAGAAGCATTTTTTCCGCCCACTTCGGCCACCATTTTCAGGTTGGTCTGGGAAAAAGGTATTGTAAAACTCTTTTTGCTTTCTTGGTCCATTTTCGATATTATTTCAGCCACCACAAATGATCCGGGCCGCCTTTTGCCACTCACTAAAAGTGGAAAAAGGATAAGCCTAATATGATTTGAGTGGATATTGACTACTATTGAATATCGAAGGAAAAGAAATAAAAACTTATAAGGTATATCGCTGGTATCGGCTGATTTTTGTCACTTGGGGATTGGAAGGTTAAGGGTTAAATGTTAATTGTTAAGCGTTGAGCGCATGATAACAGTTATCAGGAAAAGATTGGTAGTCGAATGGTAA
>NZ_JAUFQT010000004.1 GCF_030409905.1 Echinicola jeungdonensis | reverse complement strand
TTTTCCTTCTTCAGATTTGGTCACATGGCCAATAAAATGGACATCTGGATGCTTTTCTAATTTATCGAAATCCTCCTGCTTAATGGTAAAAAGCAGCTCATAATCTTCTCCTCCATTCAATACACAGGTAATCGGATCCAGCCCAAATTCCACTGCAGAATCATATGTTTGTTTATCAATAGGCAATTTATCCTCATATATTCTTACTCCAACACCAGACTGCTTGCAAATATGAAAAAGTTCAGAGGCAAGTCCATCAGAAATATCAATCATACTGGTAGGAACTACATTTAAATCGCGAAGTTCATGGATGATATCCATTCTGGCATCTGGGCGAAGTTGCCTACCGGTAACATAGGCATATTTTTCCAACTGGGGTTGCATTTTGGGATCGGCCATAAACACCTCTTTTTCCCTTTCCAAAACCTGAAGGCCCATCAAAGCCCCTCCCAGGTCACCTGTTGCACAAATGATATCCTTATCTTTGGCCCCAGACCTTAACACTTCTTTTCCTTTTTCCACCTCTCCTAATACAGTAATAGAAATCACCAATCCTGCCCGGGAGGAAGTAGTGTCTCCACCAATGATGTCCACATTATAATGTTCGGCTGCAGCATTTACTCCTGCATACAAAGCATCTACAGCCTCAACAGAAAACCGGTTGCTTAATCCCACGCTGACTGTAATTTGCTTAGGAATCGCATTCATTGCAGCAATATCAGAAACATTGACAGCCACGGCTTTGAACCCCAAATGCTGTAATGGAGTGTAAGACATATCAAAATGAACTCCTTCCAGTAACAGGTCGGTAGAAATCACCTGGACAAAATCCCCCTTGTCCAGTATTGCAGCGTCATCACCGACGCCTTTTATGGTACTTGGATGTCGAAGCTTTATATTTTCATTTAAATGATCAATTAGACCAAACTCTCCCAATTCACTTATTTCCGTTCGCTTTTCCTTCATGATATATTGTAATTTATTTTGAAGGCCTAACGCCTTAACCTTTCCTTCTTTTCTGGTAAATCCACCAATTTTTATTTTTTGGAAGGTATTGCTCTCCTCCCAAATTTCCATTGGAGGGTAAATAACATTTATGTTTTTCCCTGTAAATGAATTTTATTGAGTCGATTGACAAATCTCCACTAACACCCCATTGGTGCTTCGGGGATGCAAAAATACAACTAATTTATGATCAGCCCCGGTTTTTGGTTGTTCATTTAACAATTCAAACCCCTCCTTTTTCAATCGCTCCATTTCTTTTTGAATATCCTCCACTTCAAATGCGATATGATGGATTCCTTCCGCCCTCTTTTCCACAAACTTGGAAATTGGGGAATCAGGTCCAGTTCCTTCCAATAATTCCACCTTGGTATCGCCAACCTGAAAAAAGGACGTTTTCACCCCTTCACTGTCTACCATTTCCTCTTTATAAGCCTTATTTCCCAACAGTTTGGCAAACAATTCATTGGATTGTTTCAAGTCTTTTACCGCAATTCCAAGATGTTCAATTTTTCTCATCCTTTAAATTTGTATATTTGTATTAGGAATTATTTCCAAGGTAAGCATGTTTTATGCTTACTTAAAATCAATTTGCATTAAAAAGCACAACAATATGATCATCGTTTCAGATAAAGCTAAAGCACGTATTAATGAATTAAGAGAGCAGGAAAGCCGAAGCGAAGAGGAAAACATCCGGGTTTCGGTAAAAGGTGGAGGATGCTCAGGTCTGATGTATGACCTGGGTTTTGATGCCAACATTGCTGAAAATGATCAGGTTTTTGAAGACAAAGGCATTAAAATCATTGTGGACAAAAAAAGCCTCCTATACCTGGCTGGTACTACCTTGGAATTTACAGATGGATTAAATGGAAAAGGTTTCCAATTTGTCAACCCCAATGCTTCCAGAACCTGCGGATGCGGTGAAAGTTTCTCGATTTAAAAATTTCTTAATTATTTTTTTCGAGCACGGCAGACCTAAGCCGTGCTTTTTTTATGCCTTCCTCCCGATATACTCCAAACTGCTATCAAAATATCAAAAATTTTTTTATTGCATTTTCTTCAAAATCAAGACATTATTTTTTATTTTGATAAAACTATTGGAATAATCTAATAAAAGACCATTAGTCCTTTTCAATTTTTAACACCCAACTCTAATAACCCATGAAACAATGTTTAATAATGGCCATTGTTTTAATATTGTTTTCCAGTATTAGGACATTAGCTCAAAACAGATCAATCACCGAACGGTTCTCTCCGCTGAGAATAATAGTGCCTTGCCCGGTGTGAATATCCGGATCAAAGGCACCACTAAGGGAACCTTTACCGATATTGATGGAAAATATCGCATTCAAGCCTCTGAGGATATGGTCCTGATATTTTCCTTTGTGGGTTTCCATCCCGTGGAAGTCCCTGTAGCCAACCAAAGCATTATTGATGTGGTTATGGAAACCGATGCCCGGATTTTAAGTGAAATTCTGGTGGTAGGTTATGGTAACATCAACAGGAGGGACCTAACAGGTTCTGTAGCACAAATTAGTGAACAGACCATTCAGGATATACCTGCCATTGGGATTGACCAAGCCATGCAAGGAAGGATGGCAGGAGTCCAGATTAATCAAAACTCTGGGATTCCGGGTGCAGCAATTTCAGTTAGGGTCAGGGGCTCTTCCTCCATTTCTGCCAGCAACCGGCCTTTATTTGTCATTGATGGAATCCCCATGCTTACGGGCAGTCCTTCCCAGTTTGATTATGGTGGTCAGTCCATAGACGCAATTACAGACCTTTCCCCTTCAGACATTGCCTCCATTGAGGTTTTAAAGGATGCCTCTGCATCTTCCATTTATGGATCACGGGCAGCCAATGGAGTGATTTTGATCACCACCAAAAGAGGGGCCGACCAGAAAACCCAATTTAACCTTAATGTATATGGCGGATTCCAGGAATTATGGCGTAAACCTGAATTCCTGAATAGAGACCAATATTTGTTGCTATTCAAAGATGCTTTTGCTGAAGATTTCTTTGGGGAGCCTGCTGAAGAAATTTCCGACAATGAAATTCTTAACTTTTATTATGGGGGGCTTCCCTATCCTGAAAATACCGATACAGACTGGGTGGACGAAGTTACCCGAAAAGGCCCCATTCAAAACTATGAATTAAGCGCCAGGGGTGGAAATGATAAAACCCAGTTTTACATTTCAGGAAATTATTTTGATCAAAAGGGGGTACTCATCAATAGTCGGTTCCAAAGGATTTCAAGCCGATTTAACCTAGACCACTATATTAATGACAAGTTTTCCATTTCCCTAAACTCCGGTATTACCCGATCCACACAAAACCGAGTTTCCTCTGACAACACCCTATACAGCCCATTTTCCAATGCATTGGCTGCTTCCCCCCTATGGCCGGTTTATGAATCAGATGGTTCATACACCAGACCACAATTCTTCTATACCAACCCTGTAGCTGAAGGGACCGAAAATGATGATGAAAATCAATCCATAAGGGTATTTGCAAACGTACTGGGTTCATATGAAATACTTGATGGACTAAGCATTAATGTCAGGGGCGGAGGGGACATGCTTTACTTCCATGAAAGGAGCTATATCCCCGACAGTTACCCAGGAAGTTTATCTACTCCCCAAGGAGGCTCAGGAACCTTTGCAACCTCTAATGTCAACAAATGGATGGTCGAAGGATTTCTGGATTACAAAAAGGTCCTCAACAACCTCCATATCCTTAATGTAGTTATAGGACATAACCGGGAAGAAAACCTCAGCTCTTCCTCCAGTGTCACCGGGATCCAGTTTCCGGGTGAGCGATTCCGCTATATTGGGGCTGCCGCCACCGTCAACCAGGGTTCAAATGGGGCTGGAGGCAGTGGCCTGGAATCCTATTTCGGTAGGACCAACTATTCTTATGAAGACAAATATTTATTCAGCGCTTCATTCCGGGCTGATGCATCTTCCCGTTTTGGGCCCAATAACCAATGGGGATTTTTCCCATCGGTTTCCGGAGGCTGGAAGATCAACGAGGAGGAGTTTATGGATGACCAAGAGTTCATTTCTGATCTAAAAATCAGGGCAAGTGTGGGTAAGGCAGGCAACCAGTCCATTGGAGGCTTTGCCTGGAAAAACCTGGTTGGAGCAGGTAATTACCTGGAAACATCCACCATTGTTCCGGTACAGTTGGGCAACCCGGATCTAAAATGGGAAAGCACCACGCAGACAGATGTGGGGATTGATGCCGGATTTCTGGATGGTAGAATCTATTTGATAGCCGATTATTATTACAAAAAAACAACTGACCTTTTGTTTGCCAGGCCCATTGCAACGCAAAATGGTTTTGGGGCTTATCAGTCCAATATTGGGAGCATAGAAAATAAAGGTTTTGAACTGACCATTTCTTCTATAAACATCAATAATTCAGCAATAGACCTTCAATGGAGATCCAATTTTAATATCACTTTCAACAAAAATAAGGTTCTAGAACTTTACAACAATGAGGATATATTCTATGGTTTCAATGGGAACTCCCTTGTATTAAGAGAGGGCGAACCTATTGGTTCTTATTATGGATTAATTGCAGATGGGGTGTTTATGACCCAGTCTGATGTTCCGGAATCCCGTCGGATACAAGGTATCCAAGCAGGGGACATGAATTACAGGGATATCAACGGGGATGGCGTTATTACAGATGATGACTTTACAATCATTGGCAATGCACAGCCCAAGTTTTATGGAGGATTAACCAATGAAGTGGAATTTAAAGGTTTTGACCTTCAACTTTTCCTGCAGTATTCTGTCGGAAATGATCAGTGGTTTGCCTCCGGGGCATTCCAGGAGGGAATGTTTGCTAACTTTTTTGATGATAATAACCGAACAACTGTCCTGGATCGTTGGCGATCGGAGGATGACCCAGGAAATGGGGAGATCCCTAGAGCAGCTTATGATGTTTCTGTCAACCGGAACAACCAACCCAATACCACCCGTTTTGTGGAAGATGGGTCCTATCTAAGAATTAAAAACCTGGTCATCGGCTATAAATTGCCCAAAGATCTTTTGGACCGGTTAAAAATGAGAAAGATCAGGATTTTCGCACAGGCGCAGAATTTATTCACCTTTACCGAATACACCGTTTTGACCCTGAAATAAATTTTGCTGGTACTTCTAATGCAACACTGGCTACGGACTTTTACACTTTCCCCCAGCCCAGAACTTATACTTTCGGTATTAACGTAGGATTTTAATAGATATGGACAAGGCAATTAAGATCAACCAAATAATATATGCGGCTTGTTTCCTGTTTTTTGGGAGCACCGCCTGTGATACTTTGGACCAGGAACCGGTAAACACTATCGAAACCGAAGGAGCCATCACCTCTTTTAGTGATGCCCAGCTCGTCCTCAAAGGCATGTATGATGAGCTTCAAAGCGGTAATTATTATGGCCTAAGGTACCTGTATTATCAGGATGTATATGCAGACAACCTTTTACATTCTGGTACATTCACCACGGACCAGGAAATCAGTTCCCGTAGGATTAACCCATCCAACTTGCAAATTTCCAGTACTTGGGCAACTTTATACAAAATTATCGGGACTGCCAACTTCATGTTAGAAGTTTTACCTGACATTCAGAATTTAAGTTCAAGTCAGGCTGCTGCTATTGAGGGAGAAGCAAGGTTTGTAAGAGCATTAGTTTATTTTGACCTGCTAAAAATCTTTGGAGGCGTACCCATTGTTACAGATTTTGTTACCACCACCTCCGAAGTTTCACTTGCGGGGAGGGCTTCCGAAACCGAGGTTTATAATTTTATCATTGAGGATTTGGAATTTGCTGAAAACAATTTGGGTAATACGCCCAATGCGCCATTCCGAGCCAATAATTGGGCAGCCACTGCACTTTTGGCAAGGGTGCATTTGCAGGTTGGCAATTACGCTCTTGCCATTCAAAAAGCCACAGAGGTGATCAATGCGGGCTATATCTTGCTACCCAATTATGGGGATATTTCCAGAATCAAGGGCAATAATGAAATGATTTTCGAACTGAATTTCACCAACAATGTTGGGGATCAAAATGGTTTAGCCATTTCATCAGACCCTTCCACAAGTGGACAAAAATTTTATGTCCGCCCCGCCTTTTACAATGCTTTTGTTGCTTCTGCCAACCAAGGGGATGAAAGATTTTCCACCTCTGTTTTGGAGCAAGGCAATAATTTAAGAGTAATCAAATATTTTAGGGTAAGTACAAGTGACGACAATGTTCCTATTTTAAGGTTAGCAGAAATGTACTTGATCCGTGCCGAGGCAAATGCCCGTCGAATCGGATCTGGCTTTACCACTGGAGCCATTATTGATGATATTAATATCATCCGGCAAAGGGCCGATTTAGACCCATTATTATTAACAGATATTCCTACAATTGCCGGAGCATTGGAGGAAATATTGGAACAAAGAAGGTTTGAGTTTGCCTTTGAGGGGCACCGCTACTCAGACCTCAGAAGATACGGCCTGGCCGATGACTTGTTTCCTCCTGGTGAAAGTTTCCGGGAACTCTGGCCCATTCCATTGCAGGAGCTGGAACTCAACGAAAATCTTGTCCAAAACAATGGGTATTCCAGTGAATAAAACCCGTAAAAAGGCCTCATTTTAATTGAAAATGAGGCCTTTTTTTATCCAATTCCTTAAGGTATTTTTCCCTAAACATCAACTATCCTTTGACTTTCAGAGCCTTAGAGGCCTTTCATTTTATTCCCCACTTATTTTTTTCAAATTGCCAAGAAGATCAGATGAAAGAAAAATCATTTGCATTGAAACCCTGCTGCTTCCTGGTGTTAAATAAACCAACCGCATTTGGGAACAAGATTCGTAATGTTATCCCTCATTTATTACCTTTGCCGAAACAGTAACCAAATCTTTTTTCATGGAAAATACTATCAAGAAAGTTGCATTAAATGACACCCATGAGGAATTGGGGGCAAAAATGGTCCCATTTGCCGGATATAACATGCCTGTCCGTTACTCTTCCGACAGGGAAGAACACAATACTGTCCGAAAGGACTTGGGGATATTTGATGTATCCCATATGGGAGAATTTTTAGTCAAGGGTCCTCAAGCCCTTATTTTGATCCAAAAGATAACTTCCAATGATGCATCAAAGTTGGCAATCGGCCAAGCACAATATTCCTGTTTACCTAATGAAACCGGAGGCATCGTTGATGATTTGTTGGTCTATAAAATCCATGAAGAAAAATACCTGCTGGTTGTTAATGCTTCCAACATTGAAAAAGATTGGAATTGGATCCAACAGCATAACCAAGTAGGGGCTGAATTGGAGGATATTTCTGACCAAACTTCCCTCTTTGCCGTCCAAGGTCCAAAGCCACTAAGGCCCTGCAAACTCTAACTCCAGTAAATCTGGATGAAATTAAATTTTACCATTTTGAAATAGGTGAATTTGCCGGAGTACCTGATGTCATCATTTCGGCAACTGGTTATACAGGTGCGGGTGGATTTGAGATTTATGTTCCCAATGATCATGCGCAAAAAGTATGGGATGCCATATTTGATGCAGGGAAAGATTTGGGGATTAAGCCCATCGGTTTGGGGGCAAGGGACACACTTCGCTTGGAAATGGGGTATTGCCTATATGGAAATGATATTGACGAAACAACCTCACCAATTGAAGCAGGATTGGGCTGGATCACCAAATTCAACAAAAAATTCATCAACCGGGACCAATTAGCCAAACAAAAAGAAGAAGGTGTTTCGCGAAAGCTGGTAGGTTTTGTTTTGCAGGAAAAAGGAATCCCCAGAGCACACTATCCCATTGTTAACCTACATGGAGAACAAATCGGTGAAGTTACTTCCGGAACCCTCTCCCCCAGCATGGGAATAGGCATAGGTTTAGGGTATGTGGATTCCAAATACGCAAAGCCTGGCACATCCATTGCAATAACTGTCCGGAAAAAAAACCTGGAAGCCAAAGTGAAAAAGTTACCTTTATTGGATATTTAAAACCAACTTTTAATAAGCATTACATTACAATTAACCCGGTTAGCCCAGGCGGATTATTAAATCCTAATGGTTGGTCGAATAACAATAAAATGAAAAAAATAGAAATTTGCTTAAGTCCTGAACTGATTCACCTTCATGATTTAAAAGGGAAAATTGTAGTCGTGGTGGATATTTTCAGGGCTACTTCAACCATGGTTACAGGCCTTGCCAATGCAGTTCAATCCATTACTCCCGTAGCTGGCCTTGAAACTTGTCGGGCCATGAAAAAGGAAGGGTACATCATTGCCGGAGAAAGAAATGGCCAGACCGCCGAAGGATTTGAGCTGGGCAACTCTCCCTTGAGTTACCTGAAAAAAGCTTATGAAGGGAAAAAAATAGCAGTGACAACCACCAATGGCACCTTAGCCATTGAATTATCCAAAAAAGATGCAGATGAAGTAATTCTTGGTGCCTTTTTGAATTTGCAAGCCACTGCTGATTATTTAGTTCAAAAAAATAAGGATGTGGTCATCCACTGTGCTGGCTGGAAGGGCATGTTTAACTTGGAAGATTCCTTGTACGCAGGTGCCCTGGTAAAAAGGCTTGCTGGGCATTTTACTTTTGATTGTGATGGAGCCATAGCCATGAAATCCCTTTTTGAGCAGCACCAAAACAACCTTCAAGGCTTTTTAAACCAGGCTTCTCATGCCAAGAGATTGCAAAATCACAATATCGAAGCGGATATTGACTTTTGCCTGACTATGGATAAATATGATTTGGTGGGAAAACTTCAGGGAGAAGCCTTGATCAAGGTAAATCCTCAAAAGGAAACTACTTAGATTTGATTAGGCAAATTACTTAAGTTAGGGACTTTTTATACCAAGTTTCAGATGGATCCTACATGGAATACCCCCTTGATAAGTATGGGGGTTTATGAACAATGATCACGGAACTTTTACCTCAATTTTTTTTAAGGTTAATTTGGAACACCTAGCGAGAGGTAATTTGCTAAAAACCAAAGAGGAGGTAATTCAAATGATAAATACCGAAATCGGAATTTATCATTTCCCTTTTTTAATTGCCTTAGTTCTTTCCTCCCGGCACTTTGGTCTTTATTAGCGGAGCTTAGGAACTGGGAAGTTCCCTGCTGGGAACTCCACACCAAAAAAGCTTAGCAGATTCAAAGCCCCTTTGCAATCCCACTGATCTGGTTTACCTTTGTGGTTCATGGAGAATATTCACCAATTTATTCAACAAAAATTGACCCAAGCGGAGGCTGCTAACCAATTAAGAAGCCTCAAACCAAATGATAAGCACAAGGTGGATTTTTTCTCCAATGATTACCTGGGTTTTTCCCAAAAAGGATTACTCCAAAAGCAAATCACCTCAACAAAAGTTTCTTCCGACTGGATGGGGGCAACGGGCTCCCGCTTAATCAGTGGAAATCATTTGGAAATTATCCAATTGGAAAAGCTGGTAGCCCAATCCATGGAAAGTCCTGCTGCCCTTTTATACAATACCGGATATTTGGGCAATTTGGGTTTACTTTCGGCCATTGGGGATAAGGATAGCCTGTTTATATATGATGCACAGGTTCATGCCAGCATCAAAGAAGGCATGAGGTTGAGTTTTGGACAAAAGGTGTCTTTTAAACATAATGACACTGAAGACCTGAAAAAAAAACTGCAACTACATTCGAATAATCCAAAAAAGATTTATGTGTTGACCGAGGGGCTTTTTCCATGGATGGGGATTTTCCTGATTTAGCCAAAACCCTCAGCCTTTGTGAGCAATATAATGCGGGATTGATCATTGATGAAGCGCATTCATTGGGAACCCTTGGTGAAGACCAAAAGGGATTGGCCCACCAATTTCGGAATCACCCGCATTTATTGGCAAGGGTCATCACCTTTGGGAAAGCTGCGGGAAGTCATGGTGCCATGGTATTGGGAAGTGAAGAATTGATACAATTTCTGGTCAATTTTAGCAGGGCTTTTATTTATACCACTGCTCCTTCTTTTGAGCAAGTGATGACCCTCAATGCTTCTTGGAAGTTGCTGGAGCAAAAAACCAATTTTCAAAACCTGGAAAAGATAATCCAAAAGTACCTGGAGTTGGTGCCTTCTAAAGCCAATTCCTTTTCCAAAAATAAAAGCCCCATTCAAGCTTGGTTTTGTTCAGACATTGGCCTGCTCAAACAAAAAGCTGCCAGGTTAAATGAAGCTGGTTTCAATGTGTACCCTATTCTTTCCCCCACAGTTAAAAAAGGAACTGAACGGATACGGATTGTATTACATGCATTTAATACCCCGGAAGAAATTTCACAACTAATTGAAATTCTGAATCATTAAAATGAAGGATAAAATATTTGTCACAGGCATAGGAACTGGAATTGGCAAGACGGTCGTTTCTGCTTCCATTTGCAAGACTTTTGGTCATGCTTATTGGAAACCAGTGCAATGCGGGGATTTGGATGAGTCAGACTCTCATTTTGTGGCCAAGCATGTTCCTCATGCCCGGGTCCATTTGGAGGCCTATCGACTTGAAACCCCACAAAGTCCTCATTGGGCAGCGGAAATTGAGAATACTCAAATTGACCTGAACCACAATCACCTCCCTTCTGAAGCAGGCAAACTTTGTGTGGAGGGAGCAGGTGGATTGATGGTTCCCTTGAATGATCAGGAGACCTATTTAGATTTTCTCCTAAAAACTGACCTACATCCTGTCGTGGTGATCCGCCATTATTTGGGCAGCATCAATCACAGCATGCTGACCTTAAAAGTATTAGAAAATGCAGGATTCAAAGATTTCACTATTATTTGGAATGGATATCCGGTACCAAGTTCTGAAAGTGCTATTCTACAAAGGTTTTGTCCCTCACAGGTCTACCGATTGGAAGAATGGGAAAACCAAAATGAAGAAATACCAAAATTGATGGCAGAAAATCAATAAAATTCCATCCCAGGAAAAGTAATTCGGCAAGGTTTCTTTAAATCATAAAACCTTTCCCCGGGAATTGATATAATAATTCAGGAATTGATTAAAAAAGCTTAGGGAAATTCAATGGAAAATAATTTCATCACCATAAAGAAAGGCATTGGCATCAATCCATTGGATTATTTCCCTCGGAGGAAAACCAAAGATATGCTTCACCTTGCCACCAATTATCTATCAATGCCAAAGGAGATTGGGCAGGAAACATTGAACCCGAATTATGGAAAAGGGTGGATCAATACATTCAAGGGGAAGGCCACAAGGCGGAACGGTTTCCATCGGAAGCCAGATTGCTATCTTATTTGATCCAAAAAATGGACCTCAAGGCTCACCCCCATCAAATGATCAATGCAGCTACATCCAGGGGAAGCATTGATTACCTTGTCCAAACCCAACGGAAACACTCCAAATTACCTGTATGGACTTCACCTCATTCCACCTTGGGTTTTGCGAGTAGTTGGCCGGGATTACTTCATAGCTCCAAATCCCCATTGTTTTTTCAGTCTTCCACTTGCAGCAGTTTTGGACTTACACTTCAAAATGCTTTTGCCTGGCTTAATAGTGGAATGGCTGAAGATTTTATCGCAGCAGCGGTAGAATGTCCCACCGGGCCGTTAACTATCGACCAGATGAAATCCATTAGGATTTATGCCCCATTTGGAAATGAAATTGATTATCCAAGCCGTTCCATGGATTTTAATAAAGCTCAAAATACCATGGTTTTGGGGGAAGGGGCTTATGCTTTTCAGTTAAGTAAGGATAAGGGAGAAGGATTGGCCTTACTTAAAGGGGTTGGGTCTTCAATAGAAAAAATTCATCATTCAACAGAGTTATCCCCCAATGGAAATTGCATTGTTGGGGCTGCTCAAAAAGCAATGGATATGGCGGAGATCAGTCATGTCGATATGATCATTGGGCACTTCCCTGGAACCAAACTTGGGGACCTTGCAGAGAAAACTGCTTATGAAAGGGTTTTTGGGGATAAGGTGCCCTATACCATTTCCAATAAATGGAAAGTTGGCCATTCTTTGGGATCCAGCTTAGCTGCCAATTTGGATCAGGCCATTTCTATTCTTCAAGGTCAATACCTTCCTGAAATGCCTAATTATGTCCCAATTCCAAAAAATGTGCCTGACAAAATCGAGAATATTTTGATCACTGCCCTGGGATTTGGTGGACAGGCCATTAGTGCGGTAGTAGGCAATATGGAGGGGTGAATATTATATGGGGATTGCACTCCTTATTATTCTTAGGTCCTGATTGTAAATCAGGACCAGCTTAACGGCTATAAAACACCGTAATTTCGAAAGACTTAAATTCCGCACAACACGCTATTTCAACTTTTCATTACCCTTATGCCGGTCTTTATCCCGGATATTTTTCTTTTCAAAATTCCTTTCCAATGCCTGAGTCAAATCAATCCCGGTTTGATTAGCCAAACAGATCAAAACCCAAAGTACATCTGCCATTTCATCCCCAAGATCCTTGTTTTTATCACTTTCCTTAAAAGACTGTTCCCCATATTTCCTGGCAATGATCCTGGCTAACTCCCCCACTTCCTCCGTTAAAATGGCCATATTGGTCAGCTCATTAAAGTACCTTACACCAACGGTATTAATCCATTCATCCACTTTTTTCTGCGCTTCTTCTATTGTCATTTTATTTAAATTAGATTATAAATGCTTTAACCTAACAGGAACGATTTTACAAAGTCAACATTCTAACTTTTAAAACCTCCCAAATTTCTAAACCTTTTTAACGACTTTTCCTTCTTCAAGTACCAATTCCCGGTCAACTACCTGGGGAATGTCGGCTTCATAATGGCTAACATAAATCAAGGAAACATCAGGGTGACGACCAATATGGTCGATGGTCTGGCGGAAAAGCACCCTTTGCTCATCATCCATCCCCTGGGCTGCTTCATCCAATATCAGCAAAGCTGGTGATTTTATCATGGCCCGAGCCAACAAGCAAAATCTTTGGTTTTCCAATGAAACCTGGTTTAATCGCAGCTTTGCCACCTGTTCTATTCGGAATAATTTTAACCAGTCAAGGGCAAGTTGTTCCTGATCAGGGCTTGTTTTTTTGTATAGCCCAATGCTATCAAACAAACCAGACAAGACCACTTGCAGGCAATTTTGGTTTTTGGGAAAATACCGGACCAGTTCTGGTGAAACAAAACCTATGGGCCTTTTGATATCCCAAATAGTTTTCTCCAGATCCGCGTTTCCGGTCAAATAATTTGATGTCATTGGCATAGGCTTGAGGATTTTCTCCATTGATCAAGCTCAACAAGGTAGACTTTCCAGCTCCATTATGGCCCCGCAATACCCAGCATTCTCCCTGCTTGATTTCCCAATTTACCTTATCGAGAATAACATTTCCATTATATTGAATATGGATTTGATTCATTTTGACTAATTCTTGATACATCTCAATCGGTTTTTTTTCAATGAAGGCATCCAATTTTTGATGGTCAAATTGGGATAAAGCGGCATGATGGACCAAGTCAGAGGGATGAAAAGCGGTTTTTTCCACAGCCTCCAAATTTTACCATTTTCAATAATGGCCACATGGGTTATGGCATCCGGAATTTCTTCTGGGGAGGTTGTCATTATCACTTGAATGCCTGATGCCACAATAGCATCCAATACTTCATTGAAGTGCCTCCTGGTTTCCACATCCAAGCCAGTTAAAGGTTGGTCCATAAGAAATAATCTGGGGTTTTCCAGCAAAGCTCCGGCAATAGCCAACCTCCGGGATTCACCATTAGACAACTTGATCAGGGATTTGTCCCTCAGTTCATTTAGTTCAAGCAAATCCATTACTTTTGCTACATCCCAATAACCTGGCAGAGGAGCCTCCACTTGGCCCAAATGTTCCACTACAGTGGCTGCCTCTTCAGATTCGTAAGAATTGAACCTTGCTGGTAAAAAATTCTGGATGTTGGATTTATTTTTGAAGGTATATTTCTGGGAGACCACAGCAATCAAATCCCTAAAACTATTTATTTGCCCTTTAGCGGTCATTTCTTTTTGATAATCCTGTGCAAAAGGTCTGACTATCCTTCCCTCCACCAAATTGGTATGTCCTAACTATTAGGACATACCAATTTGGTGGAGGGAAGGATGTCAGACCTTTGCACAGGATTATCAAGAATGACCGCTAAAGGGCAAATAAATAGTTTTAGGGATTTGATTGCTGTGGTCTCCCAGAAATACCTTCAAAAATAAATCCAACATCCAGAATTTTTATTACCAGCAAAGGTTCAATTCTTACGATCTGAAGAGGCAGCCACTGTAGTGGAACATTTGGGCCAAGTGGAGGCTCCTCTGCCAGGTTATTGGGATGTAGCAAAAGTAATGGATTTGCTTGAACTAAATGAACTGAGGGACAAATCCCTGATCAAGTTGTCAATGGTGAATCCCGGAGGTTGGCTATTGCCGGAGCTTTGCTGGAAAACCCCAGATTATTTCTTATGGACCAACCTTTAACTGGCTTGGATGTGGAAACCAGGAGGCACTTCAATGAAGTATTGGATGCTATTGTGGCATCAGGCATTCAAGTGATAATGACAACCTCCCCAGAAGAAATTCCGGATGCCATAACCCATGTGGCCATTATTGAAAATGGTAAAATTTTGGAGGCTGTGGAAAAAACCGCTTTTCATCCCTCTGACTTGGTCCATCATGCCGCTTTATCCCAATTTGACCATCAAAAATTGGATGCCTTCATTGAAAAAAAACCGATTGAGATGTATCAAGAATTAGTCAAAATGAATCAAATCCATATTCAATATAATGGAAATGTTATTCTCGATAAGGTAAATTGGGAAATCAAGCAGGGAGAATGCTGGGTATTGCGGGCCATAATGGAGCTGGAAAGTCTACCTTGTTGAGCTTGATCAATGGAGAAAATCCTCAAGCCTATGCCAATGACATCAAATTATTTGACCGGAAACGCGGATCTGGAGAAACTATTTGGGATATCAAAAGGCCCATAGGTTTTGTTTCACCAGAACTGGTCCGGTATTTTCCCAAAAACCAAAATTGCCTGCAAGTGGTCTTGTCTGGTTTGTTTGATAGCATTGGGCTATACAAAAAAACAAGCCCTGATCAGGAACAACTTGCCCTTGACTGGTTAAAATTATTCCGAATAGAACAGGTGGCAAAGCTGCGATTAAACCAGGTTTCATTGGAAAACCAAAGATTTTGCTTGTTGGCTCGGGCCATGATAAAATCACCAGCTTTGCTGATATTGGATGAAGCAGCCCAGGGGATGGATGATGAGCAAAGGGTGCTTTTCCGCCAGACCATCGACCATATTGGTCGTCACCCTGATGTTTCCTTGATTTATGTTAGCCATTATGAAGCCGACATTCCCCAGGTAGTTGACCGGGAATTGGTACTTGAAGAAGGAAAAGTCGTTAAAAGGTTTAGAAATTTGGGAGGTTTTAAAAGTTAGAATGTTGACTTTGTAAAATCGTTCCTGTTAGGTTAAAGCATTTATAATCTAATTTAAATAAAATGACAATAGAAGAAGCGCAGAAAAAAGTGGATGAATGGATTAATACCGTTGGTGTAAGGTACTTTAATGAGCTGACCAATATGGCCATTTTAACGGAGGAAGTGGGGGAGTTAGCCAGGATCATTGCCAGGAAATATGGGGAACAGTCTTTTAAGGAAAGTGATAAAAACAAGGATCTTGGGGATGAAATGGCAGATGTACTTTGGGTTTTGATCTGTTTGGCTAATCAAACCGGGATTGATTTGACTCAGGCATTGGAAAGGAATTTTGAAAAGAAAAATATCCGGGATAAAGACCGGCATAAGGGTAATGAAAAGTTGAAATAGCGTGTTGTGCGGAATTTAAGTCTTTCGAAATTACGGTGTTTTATAGCCGTTAAGCTGGTCCTGATTTACAATCAGGACCTAAGAATAATAAGGAGTGCAATCCCCATATAATATTCACCCCTCCATATTGCCTACTACCGCACTAATGGCCTGTCCACCAAATCCCAGGGCAGTGATCAAAATATTCTCGATTTTGTCAGGCACATTTTTTGGAATTGGGACATAATTAGGCATTTCAGGAAGGTATTGACCTTGAAGAATAGAAATGGCCTGATCCAAATTGGCAGCTAAGCTGGATCCCAAAGAATGGCCAACTTTCCATTTATTGGAAATGGTATAGGGCACCTTATCCCCAAAAACCCTTTCATAAGCAGTTTTCTCTGCAAGGTCCCCAAGTTTGGTTCCAGGGAAGTGCCCATGATCATATCGACATGACTGATCTCCGCCATATCCATTGCTTTTTGAGCAGCCCCAACAATGCAATTTCCATTGGGGGATAACTCTGTTGAATGATGAATTTTTTCTATTGAAGACCCAACCCCTTTAAGTAAGGCCAATCCTTCTCCCTTATCCTTACTTAACTGAAAAGCATAAGCCCCTTCCCCAAAACCATGGTATTTTGAGCTTTATTAAAATCCATGGAACGGCTTGGATAATCAATTTCATTTCCAAATGGGGCATAAATCCTAATGGATTTCATCTGGTCGATAGTTAACGGCCCGGTGGGACATTCTACCGCTGCTGCGATAAAATCTTCAGCCATTCCACTATTAAGCCAGGCAAAAGCATTTTGAAGTGTAAGTCCAAAACTGCTGCAAGTGGAAGACTGAAAAAACAATGGGGATTTGGAGCTATGAAGTAATCCCGGCCAACTACTCGCAAACCCAAGGTGGAATGAGGTGAAGTCCATACAGGTAATTTGGAGTGTTTCCGTTGGGTTTGGACAAGGTAATCAATGCTTCCCCTGGATGTAGCTGCATTGATCATTTGATGGGGGTGAGCCTTGAGGTCCATTTTTTGGATCAAATAAGATAGCAATCTGGCTTCCGATGGAAACCGTTCCGCCTTGTGGCCTTCCCCTTGAATGTATTGATCCACCCTTTTCCATAATTCGGGTTCAATGTTTCCTGCCCAATCTCCTTTGGCATTGATAGATAATTGGTGGCAAGGTGAAGCATATCTTTGGTTTTCCTCCGAGGGAAATAATCCCAATGGATTGATGCCAATGCCTTTCTTTATGGTGATGAAATTATTTTCCATTGAATTTCCCTAAGCTTTTTTTAATCAATTCCTGAATTATTATATCAATTCCCGGGGAAAGGTTTTATGATTTAAAGAAACCTTGCCGAATTACTTTTCCTGGGATGGAATTTTATTGATTTTCTGCCATCAATTTTGGTATTTCTTCATTTTGGTTTTCCCATTCTTCCAATCGGTAGACCTGTGAGGGACAAAACCTTTGTAGAATAGCACTTTCAGAACTTGGTACCGGATATCCATTCCAAATAATAGTGAAATCTTTGAATCCTGCATTTTCTAATACTTTTAAGGTCAGCATGCTGTGATTGATGCTGCCCAAATAATGGCGGATCACCACGACAGGATGTAGGTCAGTTTTTAGGAGAAAATCTAAATAGGTCTCCTGATCATTCAAGGGAACCATCAATCCACCTGCTCCCTCCACACAAAGTTTGCCTGCTTCAGAAGGGAGGTGATTGTGGTTCAGGTCAATTTGAGTATTCTCAATTTCCGCTGCCCAATGAGGACTTTGTGGGGTTTCAAGTCGATAGGCCTCCAAATGGACCCGGGCATGAGGAACATGCTTGGCCACAAAATGAGAGTCTGACTCATCCAAATCCCCGCATTGCACTGGTTTCCAATAAGCATGACCAAAAGTCTTGCAAATGGAAGCAGAAACGACCGTCTTGCCAATTCCAGTTCCTATGCCTGTGACAAATATTTTATCCTTCATTTTAATGATTCAGAATTTCAATTAGTTGTGAAATTTCTTCCGGGGTATTAAATGCATGTAATACAATCCGTATCCGTTCAGTTCCTTTTTTAACTGTGGGGGAAAGAATAGGGTACACATTGAAACCAGCTTCATTTAACCTGGCAGCTTTTTGTTTGAGCAGGCCAATGTCTGAACAAAACCAAGCTTGAATGGGGCTTTTATTTTTGGAAAAGGAATTGGCTTTAGAAGGCACCAACTCCAGGTACTTTTGGATTATCTTTTCCAGGTTTTGAAAATTGGTTTTTTGCTCCAGCAACTTCCAAGAAGCATTGAGGGTCATCACTTGCTCAAAAGAAGGAGCAGTGGTATAAATAAAAGCCCTGCTAAAATTGACCAGAAATTGTATCAATTCTTCACTTCCCAATACCATGGCACCATGACTTCCCGCAGCTTTCCCAAAGGTGATGACCCTTGCCAATAAATGCGGGTGATTCCGAAATTGGTGGGCCAATCCCTTTTGGTCTTCACCAAGGGTTCCCAATGAATGCGCTTCATCAATGATCAATCCCGCATTATATTGCTCACAAAGGCTGAGGGTTTTGGCTAAATCAGGAAAATCCCCATCCATGGAAAAAAGCCCCTCGGTCAACACATAAATCTTTTTTGGATTATTCGAATGTAGTTGCAGTTTTTTTTTCAGGTCTTCAGTGTCATTATGTTTAAAAGACACCTTTTGTCCAAAACTCAACCTCATGCCTTCTTTGATGCTGGCATGAACCTGTGCATCATATATAAACAGGCTATCCTTATCCCCAATGGCCGAAAGTAAACCCAAATTGCCCAAATATCCGGTATTGTATAAAAGGGCAGCAGGACTTTCCATGGATTGGGCTACCAGCTTTTCCAATTGGATAATTTCCAAATGATTTCCACTGATTAAGCGGGAGCCCGTTGCCCCCATCCAGTCGGAAGAAACTTTTGTTGAGGTGATTTGCTTTTGGAGTAATCCTTTTTGGGAAAAACCCAGGTAATCATTGGAGAAAAAATCCACCTTGTGCTTATCATTTGGTTTGAGGCTTCTTAATTGGTTAGCAGCCTCCGCTTGGGTCAATTTTTGTTGAATAAATTGGTGAATATTCTCCATGAACCACAAAGGTAAACCAGATCAGTGGGATTGCAAAGGGGCTTTGAATCTGCTAAGCTTTTTTGGTGTGGAGTTCCCAGCAGGGAACTTCCCAGTTCCTAAGCTCCGCTAATAAAGACCAAAGTGCCGGGAGGAAAGAACTAAGGCAATTAAAAAAGGGAAATGATAAATTCCGATTTCGGTATTTATCATTTGAATTACCTCCTCTTTGGTTTTTAGCAAATTACCTCTCGCTAGGTGTTCCAAATTAACCTTAAAAAAAATTGAGGTAAAAGTTCCGTGATCATTGTTCATAAACCCCCATACTTATCAAGGGGGTATTCCATGTAGGATCCATCTGAAACTTGGTATAAAAAGTCCCTAACTTAAGTAATTTGCCTAATCAAATCTAAGTAGTTTCCTTTTGAGGATTTACCTTGATCAAGGCTTCTCCCTGAAGTTTTCCCACCAAATCATATTTATCCATAGTCAGGCAAAAGTCAATATCCGCTTCGATATTGTGATTTTGCAATCTCTTGGCATGAGAAGCCTGGTTTAAAAAGCCTTGAAGGTTGTTTTGGTGCTGCTCAAAAAGGGATTTCATGGCTATGGCTCCATCACAATCAAAAGTAAAATGCCCAGCAAGCCTTTTTACCAGGGCACCTGCGTACAAGGAATCTTCCAAGTTAAACATGCCCTTCCAGCCAGCACAGTGGATGACCACATCCTTATTTTTTTGAACTAAATAATCAGCAGTGGCTTGCAAATTCAAAAAGGCACCAAGAATTACTTCATCTGCATCTTTTTTGGATAATTCAATGGCTAAGGTGCCATTGGTGGTTGTCACTGCTATTTTTTTCCCTTCATAAGCTTTTTTCAGGTAACTCAAGGGAGAGTTGCCCAGCTCAAATCCTTCGGCGGTCTGGCCATTTCTTTCTCCGGCAATGATGTACCCTTCCTTTTTCATGGCCCGACAAGTTTCAAGGCCAGCTACGGGAGTAATGGATTGAACTGCATTGGCAAGGCCTGTAACCATGGTTGAAGTAGCCCTGAAAATATCCACCACGACTACAATTTTCCCTTTTAAATCATGAAGGTGAATCAGTTCAGGACTTAAGCAAATTTCTATTTTTTTCATTTTATTGTTATTCGACCAACCATTAGGATTTAATAATCCGCCTGGGCTAACCGGGTTAATTGTAATGTAATGCTTATTAAAAGTTGGTTTTAAATATCCAATAAAGGTAACTTTTTCACTTTGGCTTCCAGGTTTTTTTTCCGGACAGTTATTGCAATGGATGTGCCAGGCTTTGCGTATTTGGAATCCACATACCCTAAACCTATGCCTATTCCCATGCTGGGGGAGAGGGTTCCGGAAGTAACTTCACCGATTTGTTCTCCATGTAGGTTAACAATGGGATAGTGTGCTCTGGGGATTCCTTTTTCCTGCAAAACAAAACCTACCAGCTTTCGCGAAACACCTTCTTCTTTTTGTTTGGCTAATTGGTCCCGGTTGATGAATTTTTTGTTGAATTTGGTGATCCAGCCCAATCCTGCTTCAATTGGTGAGGTTGTTTCGTCAATATCATTTCCATATAGGCAATACCCCATTTCCAAGCGAAGTGTGTCCCTTGCCCCCAAACCGATGGGCTTAATCCCCAAATCTTTCCCTGCATCAATATGGCATCCCATACTTTTTGCGCATGATCATTGGGAACATAAATCTCAAATCCACCCGCACCTGTATAACCAGTTGCCGAAATGATGACATCAGGTACTCCGGCAAATTCACCTATTTCAAAATGGTAAAATTTAATTTCATCCAGATTTACTGGAGTTAGAGTTTGCAGGGCCTTAGTGGCTTTGGGACCTTGGACGGCAAAGAGGGAAGTTTGGTCAGAAATATCCTCCAATTCAGCCCCTACTTGGTTATGCTGTTGGATCCAATTCCAATCTTTTTCAATGTTGGAAGCATTAACAACCAGCAGGTATTTTTCTTCATGGATTTTATAGACCAACAAATCATCAACGATGCCTCCGGTTTCATTAGGTAAACAGGAATATTGTGCTTGGCCGATTGCCAACTTTGATGCATCATTGGAAGTTATCTTTTGGATCAAAATAAGGGCTTGAGGACCCTTGACTAAAAATTCTCCCATATGGGATACATCAAATATCCCCAAGTCCTTTCGGACAGTATTGTGTTCTTCCCTGTCGGAAGAGTAACGGACAGGCATGTTATATCCGGCAAATGGGACCATTTTTGCCCCCAATTCCTCATGGGTGTCATTTAATGCAACTTTCTTGATAGTATTTTCCATGAAAAAAGATTTGGTTACTGTTTCGGCAAAGGTAATAAATGAGGGATAACATTACGAATCTTGTTCCCAAATGCGGTTGGTTTATTTAACACCAGGAAGCAGCAGGGTTTCAATGCAAATGATTTTTCTTTCATCTGATCTTCTTGGCAATTTGAAAAAAATAAGTGGGGAATAAAATGAAAGGCCTCTAAGGCTCTGAAAGTCAAAGGATAGTTGATGTTTAGGGAAAAATACCTTAAGGAATTGGATAAAAAAAGGCCTCATTTTCAATTAAAATGAGGCCTTTTTACGGGTTTTATTCACTGGAATACCCATTGTTTTGGACAAGATTTTCGTTGAGTTCCAGCTCCTGCAATGGAATGGGCCAGAGTTCCCGGAAACTTTCACCAGGAGGAAACAAGTCATCGGCCAGGCCGTATCTTCTGAGGTCTGAGTAGCGGTGCCCCTCAAAGGCAACTCAAACCTTCTTTGTTCCAATATTTCCTCCAATGCTCCGGCAATTGTAGGAATATCTGTTAATAATAATGGGTCTAAATCGGCCCTTTGCCGGATGATATTAATATCATCAATAATGGCTCCAGTGGTAAAGCCAGATCCGATTCGACGGGCATTTGCCTCGGCACGGATCAAGTACATTTCTGCTAACCTTAAAATAGGAACATTGTCGTCACTTGTACTTACCCTAAAATATTTGATTACTCTTAAATTATTGCCTTGCTCCAAAACAGAGGTGGAAAATCTTTCATCCCCTTGGTTGGCAGAAGCAACAAAAGCATTGTAAAAGGCGGGGCGGACATAAAATTTTTGTCCACTTGTGGAAGGGTCTGATGAAATGGCTAAACCATTTTGATCCCCAACATTGTTGGTGAAATTCAGTTCGAAAATCATTTCATTATTGCCCTTGATTCTGGAAATATCCCCATAATTGGGTAGCAAGATATAGCCCGCATTGATCACCTCTGTGGCTTTTTGAATGGCAAGAGCGTAATTGCCAACCTGCAAATGCACCCTTGCCAAAAGTGCAGTGGCTGCCCAATTATTGGCTCGGAATGGCGCATTGGGCGTATTACCCAAATTGTTTTCAGCAAATTCCAAATCCTCAATGATAAAATTATAAACCTCGGTTTCGGAAGCCCTCCCCGCAAGTGAAACTTCGGAGGTGGTGGTAACAAAATCTGTAACAATGGGTACGCCTCCAAAGATTTTTAGCAGGTCAAAATAAACTAATGCTCTTACAAACCTTGCTTCTCCCTCAATAGCAGCAGCCTGACTTGAACTTAAATTCTGAATGTCAGGTAAAACTTCTAACATGAATTTGGCAGTCCCGATAATTTTGTATAAAGTTGCCCAAGTACTGAAATTTGCAAGTTGGATGGGTTAATCCTACGGGAACTGATTTCCTGGTCCGTGGTGAATGTACCAGAATGTAAAAGGTTGTCTGCATATACATCCTGATAATACAGGTACCTTAGGCCATAATAATTACCGCTTTGAAGCTCATCATACATGCCTTTGAGGACGAGCTGGGCATCACTAAAAGAGGTGATGGCTCCTTCGGTTTCGATAGTGTTTACCGGTTCCTGGTCCAAAGTATCACAGGCGGTGCTCCAAAAAACAGGAAACAAGCCGCATATATTATTTGGTTGATCTTAATTGCCTTGTCCATATCTATTAAAATCCTACGTTAATACCGAAAGTATAAGTTCTGGGCTGGGGAAAGTGTAAAAGTCCGTAGCCAGTGTTGCATTAGAAGTACCAGCAAAATTTATTTCAGGGTCAAAACCGGTGTATTCGGTAAAGGTGAATAAATTCTGCGCCTGTGCGAAAATCCTGATCTTTCTCATTTTTAACCGGTCCAAAAGATCTTTGGGCAATTTATAGCCGATGACCAGGTTTTTAATTCTTAGATAGGACCCATCTTCCACAAAACGGGTGGTATTGGGTTGGTTGTTCCGGTTGACAGAAACATCATAAGCTGCTCTAGGGATCTCCCCATTTCCTGGGTCATCCTCCGATCGCCAACGATCCAGGACAGTTGTTCGGTTATTATCATCAAAAAAGTTAGCAAACATTCCCTCCTGGAATGCCCCGGAGGCAAACCACTGATCATTTCCGACAGAATACTGCAGGAAAAGTTGAAGGTCAAAACCTTTAAATTCCACTTCATTGGTTAATCCTCCATAAAACTTGGGCTGTGCATTGCCAATGATTGTAAAGTCATCATCTGTAATAACGCCATCCCCGTTGATATCCCTGTAATTCATGTCCCCTGCTTGGATACCTTGTATCCGACGGGATTCCGGAACATCAGACTGGGTCATAAACACCCCATCTGCAATTAATCCATAATAAGAACCAATAGGTTCGCCCTCTCTTAATACAAGGGAGTTCCCATTGAAACCATAGAATATATCCTCATTGTTGTAAAGTTCTAGAACCTTATTTTTGTTGAAAGTGATATTAAAATTGGATCTCCATTGAAGGTCTATTGCTGAATTATTGATGTTTATAGAAGAAATGGTCAGTTCAAAACCTTTATTTTCTATGCTCCCAATATTGGACTGATAAGCCCCAAAACCATTTTGCGTTGCAATGGGCCTGGCAAACAAAAGGTCAGTTGTTTTTTTGTAATAATAATCGGCTATCAAATAGATTCTACCATCCAGAAATCCGGCATCAATCCCCACATCTGTCTGCGTGGTGCTTTCCCATTTTAGATCCGGGTTGCCCAACTGTACCGGAACAATGGTGGATGTTTCCAGGTAATTACCTGCTCCAACCAGGTTTTTCCAGGCAAAGCCTCCAATGGACTGGTTGCCTGCCTTACCCACACTTGCCCTGATTTTTAGATCAGAAATGAACTCTTGGTCATCCATAAACTCCTCCTCGTTGATCTTCCAGCCTCCGGAAACCGATGGGAAAAATCCCCATTGGTTATTGGGCCCAAAACGGGAAGATGCATCAGCCCGGAATGAAGCGCTGAATAAATATTTGTCTTCATAAGAATAGTTGGTCCTACCGAAATAGGATTCCAGGCCACTGCCTCCAGCCCCATTTGAACCCTGGTTGACGGTGGCGGCAGCCCCAATATAGCGGAATCGCTCACCCGGAAACTGGATCCCGGTGACACTGGAGGAAGAGCTGAGGTTTTCTTCCCGGTTATGTCCTATAACTACATTAAGGATATGGAGGTTGTTGAGGACCTTTTTGTAATCCAGAAATCCTTCGACCATCCATTTGTTGACATTAGAGGTTGCAAAGGTTCCTGAGCCTCCTTGGGGAGTAGATAAACTTCCTGGGTAACTGTCGGGATATAGCTCCTTTCATGGAAGTAAAGCATGTCCCCTCCGCCCCTGACATTAATGCTTAGTCCATCAAGTATTTCATATGAACCCAGTACGTTTGCAAATACCCTTATGGATTGATTTTCATCATCATTTTCGGTCCCTTCAGCTACAGGGTTGGTATAGAAGAATTGTGGTCTGGTGTATGAACCATCTGATTCATAAACCGGCCATAGGGGGGAAGCAGCCAATGCATTGGAAAATGGGCTGTATAGGGTGTTGTCAGAGGAAACTCGGTTTTGTGTGGATCGGGTAATACCGGAGTTTAGGGAAATGGAAAACTTGTCATTAATATAGTGGTCTAGGTTAAATCGGCTTGAAATCCTTTGGAACCGACTATTGATGAGTACCCCCTTTTGATCAAAATAATTTCCTGAAATGTAAAACTGGGTTTTATCATTTCCACCCCTGGCGCTTAATTCATAGTTTTGAATGGGGCCTTTTCGGGTAACTTCGTCCACCCAGTCTGTATCGGTATTTTCAGGATAGGGAAGCCCCCCATAATAAAAGTTAAGAATTTCATTGTCGGAAATTTCTTCAGCAGGCTCCCCAAAGAAATCTTCAGCAAAAGCATCTTTGAATAGCAACAAATATTGGTCTCTATTCAGGAATTCAGGTTTACGCCATAATTCCTGGAATCCGCCATATACATTAAGGTTAAATTGGGTTTTCTGGTCGGCCCCTCTTTTGGTGGTGATCAAAATCACTCCATTGGCTGCCCGTGATCCATAAATGGAAGATGCAGAGGCATCCTTTAAACCTCAATGGAGGCAATGTCTGAGGGGAAAGGTCTGTAATTGCGTCTATGGACTGACCACCATAATCAAACTGGGAAGGACTGCCCGTAAGCATGGGGATTCCATCAATGACAAATAAAGGCCGGTTGCTGGCAGAAATGGAGGAAGAGCCCCTGACCCTAACTGAAATTGCTGCACCCGAATCCCAGAGTTTTGATTAATCTGGACTCCTGCCATCCTTCCTTGCATGGCTTGGTCAATCCCAATGGCAGGTATATCCTGAATGGTCTGTTCACTAATTTGTGCTACAGAACCTGTTAGGTCCCTCCTGTTGATGTTACCATAACCTACCACCAGAATTTCACTTAAAATCCGGGCATCGGTTTCCATAACCACATCAATAATGCTTTGGTTGGCTACAGGGACTTCCACGGGATGGAAACCCACAAAGGAAAATATCAGGACCATATCCTCAGAGGCTTGAATGCGATATTTTCCATCAATATCGGTAAAGGTTCCCTTAGTGGTGCCTTTGATCCGGATATTCACACCGGGCAAGGCACTATTATTCTCAGCGGAGAGAACCGTTCCGGTGATTGATCTGTTTTGAGCTAATGTCCTAATACTGGAAAACAATATTAAAACAATGGCCATTATTAAACATTGTTTCATGGGTTATTAGAGTTGGGTGTTAAAAATTGAAAAGGACTAATGGTCTTTTATTAGATTATTCCAATAGTTTTTATCAAAATAAAAATAATGTCTTGATTTTGAAGAAAATGCAATAAAAAAATTTTTGATATTTTGATAGCAGTTTGGAGTATATCGGGAGGAAGGCATAAAAAAAGCACGGCTTAGGTCTGCCGTGCTCGAAAAAATAATTAAGAAATTTTTAAATCGAGAAACTTTCACCGCATCCGCAGGTTCTGGAAGCATTGGGGTTGACAAATTGGAAACCTTTTCCATTTAATCCATCTGTAAATTCCAAGGTAGTACCAGCCAGGTATAGGAGGCTTTTTTTGTCCACAATGATTTTAATGCCTTTGTCTTCAAAAACCTGATCATTTTCAGCAATGTTGGCATCAAAACCCAGGTCATACATCAGACCTGAGCATCCTCCACCTTTTACCGAAACCCGGATGTTTTCCTCTTCGCTTCGGCTTTCCTGCTCTCTTAATTCATTAATACGTGCTTTAGCTTTATCTGAAACGATGATCATATTGTTGTGCTTTTTAATGCAAATTGATTTTAAGTAAGCATAAAACATGCTTACCTTGGAAATAATTCCTAATACAAATATACAAATTTAAAGGATGAGAAAAATTGAACATCTTGGAATTGCGGTAAAAGACTTGAAACAATCCAATGAATTGTTTGCCAAACTGTTGGGAAATAAGGCTTATAAAGAGGAAATGGTAGACAGTGAAGGGGTGAAAACGTCCTTTTTTCAGGTTGGCGATACCAAGGTGGAATTATTGGAAGGAACTGGACCTGATTCCCCAATTTCCAAGTTTGTGGAAAAGAGGGCGGAAGGAATCCATCATATCGCATTTGAAGTGGAGGATATTCAAAAAGAAATGGAGCGATTGAAAAAGGAGGGGTTTGAATTGTTAAATGAACAACCAAAACCGGGGCTGATCATAAATTAGTTGTATTTTTGCATCCCCGAAGCACCAATGGGGTGTTAGTGGAGATTTGTCAATCGACTCAATAAAATTCATTTACAGGGAAAAACATAAATGTTATTTACCCTCCAATGGAAATTTGGGAGGAGAGCAATACCTTCCAAAAAATAAAATTGGTGGATTTACCAGAAAAGAAGGAAAGGTTAAGGCGTTAGGCCTTCAAAATAAATTACAATATATCATGAAGGAAAAGCGAACGGAAATAAGTGAATTGGGAGAGTTTGGTCTAATTGATCATTTAAATGAAAATATAAAGCTTCGACATCCAAGTACCATAAAAGGCGTCGGTGATGACGCTGCAATACTGGACAAGGGGGATTTTGTCCAGGTGATTTCTACCGACCTGTTACTGGAAGGAGTTCATTTTGATATGTCTTACACTCCATTACAGCATTTGGGGTTCAAAGCCGTGGCTGTCAATGTTTCTGATATTGCTGCAATGAATGCGATTCCTAAGCAAATTACAGTCAGCGTGGGATTAAGCAACCGGTTTTCTGTTGAGGCTGTAGATGCTTTGTATGCAGGAGTAAATGCTGCAGCCGAACATTATAATGTGGACATCATTGGTGGAGACACTACTTCCTCCCGGGCAGGATTGGTGATTTCTATTACTGTATTAGGAGAGGTGGAAAAAGGAAAAGAAGTGTTAAGGTCTGGGGCCAAAGATAAGGATATCATTTGTGCAACAGGTGACCTGGGAGGGGCTTTGATGGGCCTTCAGGTTTTGGAAAGGGAAAAGAGGTGTTTATGGCCGATCCCAAAATGCAACCCCAGTTGGAAAATATGCCTATGTTACCGGTAGGCAACTTCGCCCAGATGCCAGAATGGATATCATCCATGAACTTCGCGATTTAAATGTAGTTCCTACCAGTATGATTGATATTTCTGATGGACTTGCCTCTGAACTTTTTCATATTTGCAAGCAGTCTGGTGTTGGAGTAAGAATATATGAGGATAAATTGCCTATTGATAAACAAACATATGATTCTGCAGTGGAATTTGGGCTGGATCCGATTACCTGTGTATTGAATGGAGGAGAAGATTATGAGCTGCTTTTTACCATTAAGCAGGAGGATTTCGATAAATTAGAAAAGCATCCAGATGTCCATTTTATTGGCCATGTGACCAAATCTG
>NZ_JAUFQT010000003.1 GCF_030409905.1 Echinicola jeungdonensis | reverse complement strand
GGGGCTAAAATGGTTTTATCCTCCTTTCTCCATATTTCCTCACTTTACTCTTTATCAGTTGTAATTGGGATTCTTTTTTGCAGTATGATGCTATCCATAAATAAATACAGATTGCAAAAAGCCAGTGAAAACTAAAAAACCCCATAAATATGGTAAGTTTTTTGTAGTTTGAATTTCCAATCAATTCATTAGACCATGAAAATATTAGGAGTTGTTTTAATAGTTTTAGGGATCATCATGTTCATCATAACCGGGGTTTCTTACACTACCGAAGAAAAGATTATTGATGCAGGTCCCATTCAATTAAGTACTGAAAAAGAAAAAGACATCAACTGGCCACCTTACGCCGGTGGGATTTCAATTGCCGCAGGCATCATTGTTTTGGCCTTATCGCGCAAAAAATAAATTGATGGGGTGAAATTCCCCTCTTTTATTTTACATTTATAACCTTAAAAACCTCGTTAATCATTGGGCACAAAACATGCAAGCCCATGAAATTTTATATCGGGGAAAAGTTTAAACGTAACTAAGAAAGAGACCTTTGAAATTAGCAGCTGTAGACATTGGATCCAATGCCATTAGATTGCAAATCACTCACGTCACCCATTACAATGGCAATATCAATTTAAAAAAATTAGAATATGTAAGGTTTCCCCTGAGGCTGGGGATGGATGTCTTTCATGACAAAAGAATCAGCGACCCAAATAGGAGAAAGTTTGTTAAGCTTATGAAGGCTTTTAAGCTTTTGATTGACCTGTATGAAGTGGATGATTATATGGTTTGTGCCACTTCGGCAATGAGGGAATCTGAAAATGGCCGGGATATCGCTGAGGAAGTCAAACAGGACATAGGCCTTAAAATTCAAATCATTGACGGGAACAAGGAGGGCCGACCTGATCAATATTGCCCTATGGAATTATATTGATAACAAATCTTATCTCCATGTGGATGTAGGTGGGTGGTAGCACCGAGCTAAACATTTACACCAACCAGAAAAAAATTGCCAGCAAATCATTTAAAATAGGGTCAGTTCGAACCTTGGATGAGGATGTTTCTCCTAAAGTATGGAAAAGCATGAGGGATTTTATTCATGAAAACATTGACCTGAACACAAAATCACCTGCATTGGCACAGGGGGAAATATCAACAAGGTTTTTGAACTTACCAAACCCGGAAAAACAAACGCTACTTAGACATTGCCAAAATCCAGGAAATAAAATCCTATCTGGAAGGTTTTAGCTATGAGGAAAGGGTCAATGTACTCAACCTCAATCCCGACCGGGCAGATGTCATCATCCCTGCTTCGAATATTTACCTGGCAGCTATGGAAGCTGCCAAAGCCAGTAAAATGATCGTCCCGGATGTGGGCTTAAAAGATGGGGTAATGAATGTTTTATTTGAAAGAAATCAAGTAAAAAAGCCCATTATTTAATGGGCTTTTTTGGTTTCTTCTGTCTCCTCGGCTTCCTCAATAGATTTCACCTCAGATTCAATTAACTGAACCTTATCTATTATTTCCTGGGTCACATGAAAAAACTCATGGTGAATATTAAATTCCTCCTCCCTTCTTTTGGTTCTTTGGCCACATAAGTCCCATCCTCTAACATCCTGTAGGAATTGATATTATCTTTTAGATTGTAAGCAAGGATATTCATCAGTTGCTTTTCAAGGTTTTCATCCTGGACCCTAAACAAGGATTCCAAACGCTTTTCAAAGCTCCTTACCATCATATCCGCACTTCCGACATAAGTCCTGGTGTCTCCATTATTATGAAAATGGTATATCCTGGAATGTTCCAGAAAATCCCCGACGATAGAATACACTTCAATATTATCACTCAGGCCCTTCCTTCCAGGACGAAGACAGCAAATCCCACGGACAATTAACTTAATGGGAACTCCCGATTGGGAAGCCCGGTATAAGGCATAAATGATCTCACTGTCCTCTAAACTGTTTACCTTGATAAAAATACCACAAGGCAAGCCCTTTCTAGCATGTTCAGCTTCATCTTCTATAAATTTGATTAACTGACTCCGCATTCCCATAGGAGCCGTAATCAGATTTTTGTAAGTAGAAGGCATGGAATGGCCGGTGATTACATTAAAGAATTCTGACACGTCATTGGCCAGGACTTCATTTGTGGTCAATAGCCCCAAATCCGTATAAAGCCTTGACGTATCCTCATTATAATTTCCGGAACCAAGGTGGACATAACGGGTTACTTTGTTTTCATCTTTCCTGACAACCAGAAGCAATTTAGTATGGGTTTTGAAATTACTGACCCCGTAAATCACAAAACACCCCGCCTTTTGGAGTTTTTTAGCCTCCTGAATATTATTTTCCTCATCGAATCTTGCCTTTACCTCGAAAAGAACAGAAACGTGTTTTCCATTTTCCACTGCTTTTAGCAAAGCATGGGTAACACTGGAATGTTTGGCAAGACGGTAAATGGTCATTTTAATAGCCATCACATTAGGATCCTCAGCTGCCTTTTCCAGCAAATTCAAGATGGGGCTTATACTGTTGTAAGGATGGTGAAGTAATACATCCTTTTGTTTTAACACTTGGAAAATATCCTGGGACCCCGCCTCCGGATAGGATACCGGAGGAACCGGATAAGGCATTTGGGGAATTTTATCCTTGAACCGTTTATGCCCAATAATCTGCCAAAAGCTGGTAAAATCAAGCATACTCCTCCGGTCCACCATAAAGATCCCGTCATCCATGATGTTCCAACGATCTTTCAGAAGATTGATCATCCAGCGGCTATAGCCTTCCTCAATTTCAATCCGAACCACCCGGCCGGTTTTCCGCTCATTTAATTTTCTTTTTACTCCTCCAAAAAATTGGAATCCATATCCTCACTTTCCTCCAAGGTAAAATCCCCGTTTCGGGTTATCCTAAAAAGGTTAATGGACTCTATAATGACATTTCTAAATAGAGAAACGATGTGCTCTCTTATGACTTCCTCAATAGGAACAAAAATCACCGAATCTCCTCTTTCAATCTCAAAGAACCGGGGGATATTAGAAGGGATTTGAACAAAAGAAAGCTTTCTATTGTCCTTTTTATCCCCTGGATTGATCGTCACTACTCCAAAAATAAGGAGCTTGTTCATCAAGATGGGAAAGGTATGGTAGCCATCAAAAACCATGGGAGTGAGCATGGGGTATACTGCTTTATGGAAATATTCCTTTATGTACTCCTGCTCCTCTATTTTCAGGTTTTTGACATTGCTTAGGATAAACCCTTCGGCTTTGGTTTTAGGTAGAATTTCTCCCATAAAATGGGAGTGCTGCTTTTTATGAAATTCTTGGGAATCCTCCATCAACTTGGCCTTGAAAGGTTCTTCCCTTAACCCAGAGTAATCTATTCTTTCTTTATCATAATCAAGGTAATTATACAAAGACCCTACCCGGATCATAAAAATTCATCTAGGTTAGAGGCAGTGATGGCCATAAATTTGAGTTTTTCGAAAATCGATCTACTCTCTTTTTTAGACTGATCCAGTACCCGGTCATTAAATTTTAACCAACTCAAATCCCGACTTATCAGGTCACTGCTATCTATTTTGCCTTCAAATCTATTTTTTTGAATTAATTCCATTTCCTTAAACACCTTTCTGTACGGTTTTTAAATAATAAAAAATGTTCCAAAATTACCGGAAAGTAAAACGAAAAAGGGGCTAATCGCCCCTTGAGTTTCTTATACGTCCTTGACCATCAAGTGTCGATTTTTGCGTATTTGGCATTCTTCTCTATAAAATCCCTCCTTGGGGCCACTTCATCACCCATCAACATACTAAACAGGTGGTCGGCCTCTGCAGCAGAATCTATTGTAACTTGTTTCAATGCCCTTGAATTAGGATCCATTGTCGTGGTCCACAATTGTTCCGGGTTCATTTCCCCAAGCCCTTTGTAGCGCTGAATGCCCACACTGTCAACTTTTCCATCTTTGGCCATCTCTTTGGTCAAAGCTACCCTTTCGTCCTCCGTCCAGCAGTACCTTTCGTCCTTTCCTTTTCTTAGTAAATACAATGGAGGAAGGGCAATGTACACATAACCATTTTCAATTAAGGACCTCATGTACCGGAAGAACAAGGTCAATATCAGTGTTCGAATATGGGAACCATCAATATCAGCATCGGTCATGATAATGATCTTATGGTACCTAAGATTTGTTTGGTCCAGCTCCTTTTCATCCTCAGCTGTACCAAACTTAACACCTAGTGCGGTAAGAATGTTCTTTATCTCATCATTATCATAAATTTTATGCTCATGGGCTTTTTCCACATTAAGGATTTTTCCTTTTAATGGCAATATGGCTTGGAAATCCCTATCCCTGCCTTGTTTGGCGGAACCACCTGCTGAGTCCCCTTCCACCAAGTACAGTTCACAAATTTTGGGGTCCGTATTGGCACAGTCAGCCAGCTTTCCTGGAAGCCCTCCCCCACCAAGGACATTTTTTCGTTGAACCATTTCACGGGCTTTACGCGCAGCATGTCTTGCCTGTGCAGCCAAAACTACTTTGCCTACAATCACCTTGGCCTCCTTGGGATGCTCTTCCAACCAGTATTGCAATACTTCAGAAACTGAGCTATCCACGGCGCTTACAACCTCGGAATTTCCCAGTTTCGTTTTAGTCTGGCCTTCAAACTGTGGCTCGGCAACCTTCACGGAAATAACTGCGGTCAGACCTTCCCGGAAATCATCACCCGAAACCTCCACTTTCAGTTTATCCAGCATCCCGGATTTATCCGCGTACCCTTTCAAAGTCCTGGTCAAAGCCCTTCTGAAACCTGAGACATGGGTTCCGCCTTCATAAGTATTAATGGTGTTCACATAGGAAACAACATTTTCTGAAAATGAGGAATTATAGCTCATAGCCACTTGAACCGGAACTCCATTTTTCTCCCTTCAATATAAATGGGGGCTTCAATTATTTTTTCCCTGGTTTCATCCAGATATTCCACAAATTCAACCAAACCACCTTCTGAGAAAAATTCATCTGATTTGGGATTTCCATCCTCATCCAAGTCCCTAAGGTCTTGGAGAAAAATCCTAATACCAGCATTCAAAAAGGCCATTTCCCTCAACCGGGTTGCAATGGTTTCATATTTGTAATCAATTACTGAAAAAATCTCTTCATCCGGTCTAAAATGGATGGTGGTACCTCGATCTTCAGTAGTCCCGACTTCCTTCACATCGGTTTGCGGTACCCCTCTGGAGTACTCCTGTTCAAAAATTTTCCCATTACGATGCACTGTGGCTTTAAGATGCGCAGAAAGGGCATTTACACAGGAAACCCCCACACCATGGAGCCCTCCAGAAACCTTATAAGTGTCCTTATCAAATTTCCCCCCCGCATGAAGGACGGTCATTACCACCTCCAAAGCTGATTTGTTTTCCTTTTTGTGAATATCGGTAGGAATCCCACGGCCATTATCCTGAACCAAAATGGAATTATCCTCTAATATTGTTACACGGATCGTGTCACAATGTCCCGCCAATGCTTCATCTATAGAGTTATCCACCACTTCCCAAATCAGGTGGTGGAGCCCTTTAATACCTATATCGCCAATGTACATGGCGGGTCTTTTCCTTACTGCTTCTAATCCTTCTAATATTTGAATATTCCCTGCAGAATATTCCCCCTTTTTCAACTCTTGTTCTTTACTCATAATTGGATTTATAAACGAATAAAGAGGATAAAATCCTCTACCTTCAATTGCACTTTCAACCTCTAATAATACGACATTTTTGACATAAAACCGCTAAAAATCCTCAAAAATTGACCTTTCTAAGATGCCTTTTTCCTTAAAATTGATCTGTGCTTAACATGACCATGGTACAGGCATTTTTCACCTCTATATTTTCTTTTCTTGCCTTTTCGGCAAAAGCTTGGTTTTCTGCTCCAGGATTAAAAAATAACCGTTTGGGCTTCAGAGAAATCAGGTAATCCTCCCATTCTTTTTGATGTTCAGGGTTGATATATAGTGTGACGGTATGTACATTCGAGATCTCTGGCTTTTCCCTGAGGTTTTTAATTTTTTTCCCAAAGACTTCCCCTTTATTTATTCCAATGGGAACAAATGGGACTTTATGCTCTTGGAGCATTTCAGTGGCAGAATAAGCATAGCGGGAAGTATTCTGACTTACTCCTACTATTAGGGTCTTTTTTTTGGTCAAATCATTTTCCATATTTTTCCATTATTTTTTCAGCACAACGCTCCCCATCCATGGCCGCAGAAACAATGCCACCTGCATAACCGGCCCCTTCACCACATGGATACAATCTTTTGATTTGGGGGTGTTCAAAAGAATCCTTTTCTCTTGGGATTCTGACCGGGGAACTGGTTCTGCTTTCCACACCAATTATTTGCGCTTCATTGCAAAGATAACCCTTCATTTTTTTTCCAAATGCAATAAATGCATCCCTTAGCCTAACGGCAATAAATGGGGGTAATACTTCATTCATATTGGAAGTTTGTAACCCGGGTTGGTAAGAGGTTTCCAGCAAATTTTGACTTTCTTTATTCTCAACAAAATCCAACAAACGCTGTGCAGGTGCAACTTGTGTTTTCCCTCCTGCTTTCCAGGCGGTTTTTTTCCACTTTTGCTTGAAATTCCATAGCAGCCAATGGCCCAAATTGGGCAAATTCCGGGATATCTTCAAGTTCAACAGCAGCCACCAACCCTGAGTTGGCAAACTTTCCATCCCTCCTGCTGGGACTCATCCCATTGACAACCAATTCTCCTGGGGAAGTAGCTGCAGGAACAATAAAACCACCCGGACACATGCAAAAAGAAAACACCCCTCTTTGCTTTCCTTCAAAATAGGTTTGCTGTACCAGAGAATAAGAAGAAGCAGGCAAATAAGGTCCTCGGTCCCCTGCACAATGATATTGAATACTGTCAATCAGGGATTGATTATGTTCCACCCGCACTCCTAAGGCAAATGGTTTGGCTTCTAACAGTATTTTCTTTTGGTAAAGCAAATGGTAAATATCCCTTGCAGAATGGCCTGTTGCCAGTATTACTCCCAATCCCTTAATAGTTTCACCTTCCTGCGTCTTCACGCCAATTACTTCATTACCATTTAATATAATGTTATCTACACGGGTATCAAAATGGATCTCTCCCCCTGCATCCAGCACCTGTTGCCTCAAAGCTTTCACCAACCCTGGTAATTTGTTGGTACCGATATGGGGATGGGCATCTACCAAAATTTGCTCAGTTGCACCAAATTTCCACCATGATTTCCAGTACCCTTCTGATATCCCCTCTTTTTTTTGAGCGAGTATAAAGTTTTCCATCCGAATAAGTTCCGGCGCCCCCTCCCCAAAACAATAATTGGATTCTGGATTGACCAAATGTTCTTTATTGATGGCGGCTAAATCCCTTCTTCGGCTCCTAACATCCTTCCCCCTCTCCAGGATGATGGGTTTTCCTCCCAACTCAATAACCCGCAAAGCAGCAAAAAGCCCGGCAGGCCCGGAGCCGACAATGATGACGGACGAGGCATTTTCTATATTTTTATACCGGTATTCCCCTATTACCCTGCTACTGGGTTCTTCATTGATAAAAGTTTCTACGGAAACATTGACTTTTACCTGACGTCCCCTGGCATCGATGGATCTTTTTGTTTGGCGAATTTGAATATTATCCTGCCCTTTATGGAGACCTAGTTCACTGAGGACCTTTTTCTCAAAAACCTTTTCATCAAAGGCTTCTCTGGGGCTGAGCCGAAATTGGATTTCTTTTTTCATCAGGTAAGGTATTTATCCTTAAAATTGAACAATGTTATTCTTTCAGGAAAAGAAGTCACTTCATCTCGGATATAGCTAATTTTATTCTTCCTTGCCAAAAACTTCCCGTACAACCCAGCCTTTACCCCATTCCTCTATCTCCTGGTCAGACCAAAGTTCAGGATAAAAAATCACCTTTTGAAAACGGGGGGGCAAATATTTTTGCCAGTTGGTACCTCCTGTGGCAGCGATATCCCCAGGGTCCCGCTGCAGGTACCTTACGGCTGATTTATAATGTGCCAAGGGCCAAAAAATATTGGCCTTCATATCATAGGTCCGCATCATCCCCGTCAGCTTTTCATCCTTGTCCGGACATTTTAGATAGGTTTTCCAGATATTCTTTTTCCTATAAGCCATGATCAGCTCTTTGAGCTTTTTGCCATATTTCTGCTCAAAAGTTTTCAGAGTAAGGGTCTTTTCCCCGGTAGCGAGTTCTTTGGCCCCGAATTGCCAATATAAAATATCAAACAAACTGTCCACACTGGTCAAGTTGATATCCCGGTATTCTTCCCTTTCCTTTAAATTGACCAAATGCTGGATTTCTGTGGACATGATCTCAATCATCCGGTATTGTGCACTCTGAAAGCCACTGGAAGGCAAAAGGGACATGCGGAATTTTAAAAATTGGTCTTTTTCCATCCCCTTCCACATTACCGAAAAAGAGGAAATCAACTGATCAAAATACATGATCACCCGATCCAATCTTTCTTTCATAAAAGCAGCCTTAATTTCTTCCTGTCCAGCAATCTGTTCCAGTTCCCAAATGATCAGCTTAAAATAAAGTTCTGTGATCTGGTGATAAATGATAAAGATTTTTTCGTCCTTGAAGGAAGTTTTAGGCTGCTGAAGGGTCAATAAGGTATCAAGGTTAATATAATCCCAATAGGTCAGGTAATCAGCATATAATAAACCTTCCAGATAGGAAGACAAATCCTGTCCAGAAGCTTTGAATTTTTCGTGAAGCTGGTGAATCTTTTCAATGATCTCTTTAGGAGGCTGCTCCCTATTCATGGATGATTTTTTTACGCTTTTGTTATGGCTTTTTATCAAACTTCTTACTTTATTGATATAAGCTAGAAGTTAACAAATTCATAAGATAGAAAGTGCAAAAATCTATTTAAAAACCCAATAAACCAAAATTCCATGGCGGCAATTCAATCCAAACAATCTTCTTCACACCAGGACCTTTTTGAAGGAGTAGACTTTTACCTGGTCGATGAACTTTTTACTGAAGAGCAAATATTAATCCGGAATTCCATTAGGGATTTTGTTAAAAAAGAGGTTTCCCCTTATATCGAATCCTGGGCACAGGATGCTCATTTTCCTCCAGAAATTGTCCCAAAGTTTGGAGAAGTAGGCGCTTTCGGACCGCAAATCCCAACAGCATATGGGGGAGGTGGATTGGATTACATATCTTATGGCCTGATCATGCAGGAAATCGAACGGGGTGATTCCGGAATGCGGTCCACTGCTTCTGTCCAGGGATCTTTGGTGATGTATCCCATTTATAAAATGGGTTCAGAAGCCCAAAAAAAGAAATATTTACCCCCATTAGCTGCCGGAAAAATGCTGGGCTGCTTTGGCCTGACCGAACCCGACCATGGCTCCAACCCTGCTGGAATGAAAACCCATTTCAAAGACATGGGAGATCATTATCTGCTCAATGGCTCCAAAATGTGGATTTCAAATGCTCCCCATGCGGACATTGCAGTAATATGGGCAAAAAATGAAGAAGGAAGGGTCCACGGACTGATCGTGGAAAGAGGCATGGAGGGATTTTCCACTCCCGAAACCCATGGAAAATGGTCTTTGAGAGCTTCTTCTACTGGTGAATTGGTATTCGACAATGTAAAAGTGCCAAAAGAAAATTTATTACCTGGAAAATCCGGCCTGGGAGCCCCGTTGATGTGCCTGGATTCAGCCCGATATGGAATTGCCTGGGGCAGTTGGGTGCGGCCATGGATTGTTTTGATGCCGCCAGACGGTATGCTAAAGAACGGATTCAATTCGGCAAACCCATTGGATCTTTTCAATTAGTCCAAAAGAAATTAGCAGAAATGCTTACAGAAATTACCAAAGCCCAATTATTGGTTTGGAGATTGGGCAAGTTGATGAATGAAGATAAAGCCACAAGCACCCAGATTTCCCTGGCCAAAAGAAATAATGTAGCCATGGCATTGGACATCGCACGGGAAGCCCGCCAAATCCATGGAGCAATGGGCATTACAGGAGATTACTCCCTGATGCGCCACATGATGAACCTTGAATCAGTCATCACCTACGAAGGAACTCATGATATTCACCTGTTGATTTTAGGGCAGGAGATTACGGGAATACAGGCATTTAAGTAATTTTTCTGGCACGAATTTTCTCAACGATTTCGTAGAAGGATAGCAGTTTAAAGATTCTAAATTTGGTCTCCAATGGTACCAGGTACAAAGTACGATGTACACAAGGACCGGTAAATAAGGTAATTGTAGTATTTGGTATATGGGAAACTTATTTTTATTCCAATCCTTTAAATCATCGATTTATTTTTTTCATGAATTTTTTGAATGGAACTGGTGATTGACTTGGTGAAGATATTATGATCAGGTCATAGGCAATTTATACCCGGCAATGCATGATTAATCTGAACCCTAACATTCTAATCTTAAAACATTAATAACTTTCCAACCTTAAACCACCTAGTCGATCCTGCTTTTGATCACGATAGTCCTTGTCGGGTTTAAGGGATCATTACTGAAAATTGCCACTGTCTTATGGTCAATTCCTAACTTCCCTTAGGATCAAATGTTATCAGCAAATCCATATCCTCCCCAGGCAATAGGTCCATTGTCTTCAGTTCATAATCAACACAATCACAGTTGGTCACTATTTTTCGGATATTGACTGGTTTTTCACCAATATTGGTCAGTTTTATGGACTTTGACACTACCCTATTGCTGGAAATTTTTCCCAGATCCACTTCCACTTCAGAAATCGCCAGTTTGGGAATATTATCCACTTCACTTTTAGGCACCGGATCAAAGTATTCATGAACGGTAGTCAAAAGCCGTAGCTCGATTTCCTGATCACCATTAGCCTCAATGTGGAATGGAACAATTTCATCAAAAAAGCCCAAATCATTTTTAATTGCTCCATCATATTGTATGGCCAGCAAGCCCCTGGATTTTGCAGGCACAATCGCTGGAATCATATTAATTTTTAAATGCTCAGGCAAGTGGTTTCTTTGCTCATCGAGGGTGATGGGCATATCTTTAAAGTTATAAAAATCCACATATTTGATTTTAGGCTTATTGGTAAACACCTCTCCCATATTGATAGAGCTAAAACGGAAACCAAGATCTCCTACCCGGGAATTGTAATATTGGGCAACCTTTTTCAGGATGAGGAATTTCATATCCTTCCAGGTAAAGGGTGTCTCCTTTTTGGGTTCAGGTTATTCCGGACAATGATTTCCTTTTTGAACCTTCCACCCGTGCCTGAGGATCATAGGCAATTTTTACCCGGCCAATTTTGTCCTGATACAAAGTATCGGTTGTATAGTCAGCAGTGGTGCAACCACAATCTGTCGCAACTTCCTTGAGAACCACTGGTTTTAGGCCGTTATTCAAAACATAAAATTCTGCGGTTACCTCTCCGTATTCCTCAAGGACCGACCCCAATTCAATTTGGGACCTTTCCAAATCAAAGGATACTTCTCAAGTCCCTGACCTTTAACGGAAAAGCCAAATAATAACATTGATACAAAAACGAAGGATACAAGGCAAATCTGTTTCATATGCACAAATAACGGGAAAATTAAGGCGATTTGTGTGTATATTTATTTAATTTGCGTCAAAAATTTAACTGATGGCAAGAGTACTTACTGGCATTCAAAGTTCTGGAAGGCCTCATTTGGGAAATATCCTTGGGGCCATTATTCCTGCAGTTGAACTGACCAAAAGGAGAAAAACGAATCCTACATTTTTATAGCAGATTTCCATTCTCTCACCACCATCAAAGATGGGGCTCAAAGGAAACAAAACGTCCATGCAGTAGCAGCTGCCTGGCTGGCTTTTGGGCTGGACATTTCCAAAACAGTCTTTTACAGGCAATCCCGTATTCCCGAAATTGCAGAGTTGACCTGGTACCTCAGTTGCTTCACTCCCTATCCCATGCTGGCCAATGCCCATAGCTTTAAGGACAAATCGGATAGACTTGCTGATGTCAATGCAGGCTTATTTACTTATCCAGTATTGATGGCTGCTGATATTCTGATATTTGGTGCGGACCTGGTCCCTGTGGGTAAAGATCAGCAACAACATTTGGAAAATGACCCGGGACATTGCCAATACCATTAATCACTTGATGGAAGAGGAAATTTTTGTCCTGCCCGAGGCCCAAATTAAGCAGGAACTGATGACCATTCCAGGTACTGATGGTCAAAAAATGAGCAAATCCTACAATAACTATATCGACATTTTTTTTACCGGCCAAACAACTGAAGAAAAATGTGTACAGCATTGTTACCGATAGCACTCCTTTGGAGGACCCTAAAGACCCAGACACTTGCAATGTATTTAAAATCTTCAGCTTAATTTCCAATCCGGACCAAACCGAGGAATTGAGGCAAAAATATCAGGGAGGAAACTTTGGATATGGTCATGCCAAGAAGGAATTGCTGACCTGATATTGAAAAAATTTGCAGAAGAACGAAAAATCTTCGATTACTATATGAATAACCTGGATGAACTGGAAAGTAAGTTGGAACAGGGGGAAGCAAAAGCCAGGGAACAGCCCCAAAATATGCTGGCTAAAGTAAGGGAAAGTTGGGGTATTAATTATTAATTGTTGGGTGGGTCCGTTACTTTGTCCTTAATAAATCTAGGGCCTATTTGGAATAACTCAAATATTTTTACGGGTCCCCAGTTAATGGTTAATTGGTTAACCATTTAACTGAATCCCCATCTGCAAGTTTTAATTACAATCAAAAAAATCGAAATCAAGGTTTGGAAGCAGATAACTCAAGAATCAATTAATTCAATAATAAAATCGTAGTTCCTACTTTTCTAAGAATAAGAATATGATTGAGGCACAAAAAAACCGGAAACTTTTAGGCTTCCGGTTTTTTCTATTTTGCCTTTATCTGGACCTCCAAAGATCCTTCAAAGAAACACCATTGATCTGCATCACAAATCGAGTTGGATTGGGAATCAGAACGATTCTTACATCCTGGCCATCAAATTGTTCGGATTCGATAGGCACCCCTTCTTTTCCTTTTACTTCATAAGAAATAATTCCATGGGCATCAGGTTGCATGGGGGTGTATTTATTGGCCAAATAAGCCGAAGGGAGCAATATATCTGTATCTGAATCTAGCTTATCGTATATTTTTTCTAATTCTCCTTCCAATTGATCGCCAAACTCTTCATTGAAATCATCTTCCAAATCATGCACTTCCTCCTCAATATCATCATATTCAGGGTCAGCATAAGTCTTTTTGCTTAACTCAATCCTCTTCTCTACAATAGCGGTTAGGTCTGTGTCTAACTTATTCAAATCCATATATCAACTTTGATTTTGTAATTTTTATATGAAGGTAGATAATACCCAAAAAGTTTCCAAAAAAGGCTTAAGACTTCTTTAAACAATTTAACGGATCATCTGAACGGTTTTGTTTGGCAATGTGGATCAATTTTGCTTTACTTGCTTGGCCTCAATAATTTTCTTTTTATCAATTCTTTATTATTAATAAGGATAAAGCATTTCCCCATCATTGATAGTTATTCCTTTATCAAGCGAATCCAGCCTCAATCAATAAAAAATCCAGGAATTCAAAAAACAATCTCATTAGCCGGATTAATTTTTTATATTTATTTTAACTATAAGCTTATTCATTAAACCCAAATAAACACCAAGATGGAACATGACTTTCTCCCCATAATAGGCACTGACCATATCGAACTTTATGTAGGCAATGCTAAGCAGTCTGCACTTTATTACCAATATGCATTTGGTTACCGGCTGGTAGCCTATGCAGGTCCAGAAACGGGCATCCGTGACAGGGCTTCCTATGTTTTGGAACAAGGAAAAATAAGGTTGGTGCTTACCAGCCCTCTTTTTGATGTCCACCCTATTTCCACCCACATAAAAAAACACGGTGATGGAGTCAAAGTCATTGCCTTGGAGGTGAGTGATGCGGAAAAATCCTGGGAAGAAACCACTTCCCGCGGGGCTTCTTCCTACCAGGAACCCCGAACACTCGAGGACGAATTCGGAACAGTGACCATTTCTTCTATTCATACATATGGAGAAGTCATTCACACCTTTGTGGACAGAAAAAACTATAATGGCCCCTTTCTCCCTCAATTCATGGAAAGAAAAAGCCAATATTCCAGCCACCGGTTGGGTTTAAATTTATTGATCACTGTGTAGGAAATGTGGGGTGGGGTGAAATGAACAAATGGGTGAATTTTTATGAAAAAGTAATGGGATTCAGCTTGTTGGTCACCTTTGATGACAAAGACATTTCCACTGAATATTCAGCCTTAATGTCCAAGGTGGTAGCCAATGGCAATGGGTATATTAAGTTTCCAATCAATGAGCCTGCCAAAGGAAAGAAAAAATCCCAGATTGAAGAATATTTAGACTATTACAACAGCCCTGGGGTACAGCATATTGCGATTGCTACTGATGATATCATCTTTACAGTTGAAGAATTAAGAAAAAGAGGGGTGGAATTTTTAGAAGTCCCTCCCACTTATTATGATGACTTGCATAACAGGTTGGGGAAATCGATGAAAATATTAAATCGCTACAGAACCTTAATATACTGGTGACTCCGAAATAGTTCTTGAAAAAGTAATGAAACTCCCTGTTACCATGTCTGTAGGAGGAGATATTTCTGTTGATGGAAGCAAAATTTTAATCAAGAATTACTGGGCGGTGTACTATTGGGAAAGAAAGCCGGGAGAAAGTATTCCTGAAGGCACTTTCAAGAATTCCTGTTCAATTGCCCTATTCCCCGGAGCCCCAGGGAGAGGCCATTTCATTTTCCGGAGATGGCCTAAGCTATTTTACCTTTAAGTGAAAAACGGTATGGAGTCGAACCAGTGCTTTATCGATATTATAAAAAGAGTAATGAGACAAGAAAAATTGGCTTTCCTCTAAAGGGTTGACCGTTTTGGTAAAAAAATGGTTGATGGGCATCACCTAGAGGTGGAATATTTAATAAGGAATTCCTCAGTTCAACCCATAAATTATTGAAGGTTGACTGATTAGTTTTCTCAATCCATAATACTCAATACCAAATACCCTATTACAAAATACTTCCCATTTTTTCCACTTCACCCTTGTATTTTCCTAAATTGGGGCAAACTAATTTCCAGGGTTATGGAATCCCTTCAGACCACCTCATCAGTGTTTATGGTCAGGCACCAGCTGCATTTGGTTACAATGTAGAGACGGCAAGGGATAATTTGTATCAAATTAGGGATGACCGCCCTTCCTCTCTCATACAGAAATTGGCTTTGAATGAATTTAACCAATTTGTTCAGCTCCTAAGGGCAAAGGAATCCAGGTAATAGTGGTCGAAGATACTCCCAAGCCGGTTAAACCTGATGCCGTTTTTCCTAATAATTGGTTCAGTACCCATGCAGATGGGAGATTGATCTTATATCCCTTTGTTCTCCATAAGAAGAAAAGAAAGGAGAAAATATTTGGTTTCAACTTTGTACGATCAGGGGTTTAAGGTGGAAGAGATTGTTGATCTTACTTTTTTGAAGAGGACAAAAGTTTTTGGAAAGTACTGGAAGTTTAGTGATGGACCGGGGCCGAAAACATGTATATGCCTGTCTTTCCCAAAGGACCCATCCGGTCCCTTTGGCTTATTTTTGCAGGCTTATGGGCTTTGAAGAAACCTGTTTTACCGCAACTTATCAAAAGGATGGAAACGCTA